>JBOFLW010000032.1:0-8512 GCA_051658065.1 Cetobacterium sp. | reverse complement strand
GTTAGAGTGTTTATCTCAGATATTTCCTCTATATCCTCACCCCAAAATTCTATTCTATAGCCTGTTTCAGCGTAAGATGGGTATATATCTATTACATCACCCTTAACTCTAAATTTACCTCTTTCAAAACTAGTATCGTTTCTTTCATATCTCAATTCTACTAATTTTGATATCAATTTTTTTCTACTGTATCCTGTTTTTCTATCAATTGTAATTGTTAATTTTTTATATGTTTTTGGTGATCCCAATCCATATATTGCTGAAACTGATGCAACTATTATAACATCTTTTCTATTTATTAAAGCAGCTGTAGCTGCATTTCTAAATTTATCTATCTCATCATTTATTGATGAGTCTTTCTCTATATATGTATCTGTTGATGCTATATAAGCTTCTGGTTGATAGTAATCATAATAAGATACAAAATACTCTACTGCATTTTCTGGAAAAAAACTTCTGTATTCAGAAAATAATTGAGCTGCCAAAGTTTTATTTGGTGCTAAAATTAAAGCTGGTCTTCCGCTCTCTTTTATAACATTTGCGATAGTAAATGTTTTTCCAGAACCTGTAACTCCTAAAAGAGTTTGATCTTTAACTCCATTTTTCAATCCTTGGACCAATTTTTTTATAGCTTCTGGCTGATCTCCAGTTGGAGAATATTTAGAAACAATTTGAAACATAATTTTTTCACCTCCATTAAAATAGGGAGAGGTAACTCCTCTCCCATAAAGTATCTCTAATTATTGTTCAAAAAAATAGGAGTTTCTATTTTCAATATATTTTTTCTCCCCTTACTTGCTTCTATCAAAACTATACTTGAATCTTTATCTTTAGAGTAGTGTACAAACTTAACTCTTTTTACAGAAAAACCTATTTTTTGAAGTTCTTCTGATATTTCTAAAAATCTGTAGCTTTTATGAACCATAAAAAGTTCACCTCTAGGCTTTAATAATCTTTTTGCATTCTCTACAAACTCTCTTAAATTAAGTTTAATTTCATGCCTTGCAATACTTTTTATATCTTTTTCATTAACTTCTTTTCCATCTAAAACCATATAAGGTGGATTTGAAATTATATAGTCATATGTATTACCTTCTGTTATTTTTTTTATATCCAAATTAACAATTTCTATTTTATCTTCTAAATTATTTCTTTTTACATTTCTAATTGCTAGCTCTGCTATCTCTGGTTGAATTTCAACAGCCTTTATTTTAGTCACTTTATCCTGTGAGCATAAAAGCACTGGTATTATTCCGTTTCCAGTTCCTATCTCTAATACTTTAGCATTTTTTTTTCCATTGAAAAAGTTTGCTAATAAAACTGCATCAGTTCCAAATCTAAATCCATCTTTTTTTTGGATTAATGTATAACCTTCACAGATGTTAGCTATATCTTCATTTTCTAAAACCATTATTTATATATTACTCCTTTTCTAAAGACTTAAGTTTTAATTCTTCTCTTGATAAAACATTCTGTAATTTTTTTGCTTCTTTCTTATTAAACTTTATCTCTTCAATAAGAATTTTCATTATTCCTTTTCCTTCGATATCAATGTATAGGAATCCATTTAAAGGACTTATACTTAATACTTTTCCATCACCTTTTGTTGTTTTAACTAATTGATTAACAGCAGGATAAACTTTTAAAGCTTCTTCATACTGTTTATACTCATAATTTATGCAACATAAAAGTCTTCCACATACTCCTGATATTTTAGCTGGATTAATTACTAACCCTTGATCTCTTGCCATTTTTATAGATACTGAATCAAATTTATTTATAAATGTTCTACAACAAAGTTCTTTTCCACATACGCCAATGTTTCCAAGTATTCTAGCTTCATCTCTTACACCAATTTGTCTAAGTTCTATTCTAAGTTTAAATATATTTGCTAAATCTTTTACTAAATCTCTAAAATCTATTCTTCCCTCTGCTGTAAAGTAGAAAATAAGTTTTGTTTTATCAAAAGTATATTCTGCCTCTATCAACTTCATAGGTAATTTATGATGTGATATTCTTTCTTTACAAATCTTACGAGCTTCTTTTCCTTCTATACGAAGAGCTTCATATTTTTTTATCTCTTCCTCTTCTGCTTTTTTTACAACAGGTTTTAAAGGTAACACTAATACTCTTTCAGGTAACTGCATAGGTCCACCATAAACAATACCAATCTCTTTACCTCTAATTGTATCTACGATTACTTTGTCACCTTTTTTATACTTTACATCATCTATAATTTCAAAGCTATATCTTTTTTTTGTTGTCTCAAACATAACTCCTAAAATATTATAAAGTTTATTTGGGTCAGATGTTATCTCTTCTTCTACTTCTTTTATTTCTTCTGTTTGTTCTAAAGCTGTATCTATATCTTTATCTATTTCAATTTCTAAATTTCCTTGTGTCATGTGCCCTCCCGCGAAAATATTAAGTTCTATAACATAGAGTATAACATATTTTTTATCTTTTAAAAATCTATTTTAACATAATTTGATTAGGTCAATTTAAAATTCAATCAGTTTATTTCTAATCTCTTCTAATGATTTTAATACTCTAGATGATGGTCGATTTATACTTTCATCTACAGAGTAAACTCTCTTATTTTTTACTGCTGAAATCTCCTGCCATTCTGGTCGATTTAATATCTCAACTATTGTTTCTTTTCTCTCTTCACCTACAAATATAATCTCTGGATTACTTTCTAATATTACCTCTATACTCGGAGATATCCAACCTTTAGTACTACTAAATATATTCTCCCCCCCTCCACTTTCTAAAACATCATTTAAAAAAGTTTCAGTCCCTGTTGTGTAGAAAGGATTACTTGATATTTCAAAGTAAACTCTCTTTTTTTTATCTGAATTTTCTATCTTTAATGAATTTAATTTTTGAACATATAATCTATTTAACTCTTTTGCTTCTTCAGTCCTATTTAAAATTAATCCAATCTCAAGTATTGAATCCGATATCTCTTCTAATGTTTTTGGTGTTTTAAGAATATAAATTGGTATTCCTATCTCTTCAAACATTTTTAAATTTGATTTGTTTTTAGTCAAATTATGATGTGATGCTATTACTAAATCTGGCATCATATCTATTATTTTTTCAATATTTAAACTATCAGTTTTTAAAATTCCTTTTCCCTCGAGCTCAGAATGTAATTTTTCAGAATAAGTATCAACTCCAATTAAAAGAGATACTAAATTCATATCTATTATCATCTCTGTATTAGATGGAACTGTTGAAATCACTCGTTCTATTTTAGTGGGTATCTCTACACTTCTTCCCATTCCGTCTATAAATACTTTCGAAAAACACATTGTATTTACAAATAATAAAATTATAATTAACCTTAATTTCATTTTTTAACTCCTTTAAATATTTTAATGAAAAATGCTCTTTTCATATTTTGAAAAGAGCATTTTCTATTTAAAAACTATATTTTACTGCCAAATAATAATTTCTTTCTGCTGCTGGATAATAACTATTTCCTTTACTTCCATATCCTACATAATCATAGTATTTTTCATTAAATAGATTATTTATACCTGTACTAACTATTAATCCATCTTTGAAATCATAAGATAATGATAAACCAGTTAAAATATAGTTATCAATTTTCCCACCTTTATTTTCTTCATCTCCATTTGCATACATCTTTCCATAATATTCCCAAGAGTTATTTAAATTTAACTTTTCATTAAATTTATAATTCAGATTTAGAACTCCTTTTAAATTGGGAATTCCTGGAATCTCTTTACCCTCTTTAAACTCTGTCTTCATATAAGTTATAGACTCTGAAACTGTTAACTTATCAAAATAATGCTCTAACGACACTTCAGCACCTTTTCTAGTTGTTGTTCCATTTAAATTTCTATTACTTTTTTCATCATTTGAATAATTTTTTCCATAAAATATTTCATTTTCTGTTTCTATATAAAAAATTGATGATGAAACATATGTATTACCTAAATAATCTTTTACTCCTATTTCATAAGTTTCTGTTGTTTGAGTTTTATATTCCCCTTCCCAAGCACGAATCTCATCAGTATTTGGTGATCTAAATCCTTTTGCATAGCTAACATATGTAGAGCCCGTATCCGAATATAGATAGCTTCCTGTTAATTCAAGAGCATCCTCTTTGAATTTTTTTGTATATTTTGTTTTATCTTTCTTCAAACCATTATACTCTATATTTTGTCTTCTATAACCTTGAGTGAACTTAAATTTATCAACTGAATAACTATTTATTAAAAATCCACCAATTGAATTTTTTTCAGCTTTTCCATTTCCATAAACAAAATCTCTAGTTTCTCCTTTATAGATATCTCCACCTACTACAACATAGCTATCATCTATATATGTATATTTTAATTGAGGCTTTAAATATTTTACATCTGTTTTATAATTACTACCATTTGAAGAATATCTTTCATTAGTATATGTTCCTAGCAGTTTAAACTCTAAATCTCTATTTAAATTATAAGTATAATCACCTACAAAATTATTTTTTTCTGTTTCTCCAAAAACTCTCCAAACATCAGGATTAGATTGATCTCTATCTTCATCAACCTCATCTTTAGTTAATGACCCAGGAGCTTTAAAATCTGTATTTGAATAGTTATATTTAAATTTTAACTCTCCATTTTCTAACTTGTATCTTGTTCTTATTCCAAAACTTTCTAAATCATCTTTTGCAAAATCTCTGTAGCCATCTTTTTCTTTTTTTAAATAATCCAATTCTAAAGATAACTTTTCACCAATCTTAGTTCCATAAATAGCTTGCTGTTTTTTCAGTCCATAAGAACCTATTTCACTATTTAAAGAACCGTAATTCAATCGATCTTTTGGCATCTTTGTTATTATATTTATTGTTCCACCGATAGCTCCATCTCCATATAAAACTGTTCCTCCAGACGGAATTATTTCTATTCTTTCTATATTGTCTACTGGTATTGAGCTTGTTTTATATCCAGATAAATCTATTGAATTTATCGGTACTCCATCTACTAATACCATTACATTTGATTTTGCAGTCGCTCCTTGCCCTCTCATGTCAAATTGAGCATCTGCTCCACCCATCTCTTTTACTGTTACATTTGATACTAATTTTAAAGCTTCAGCTACTGTTTTAGCACCTCTTTGTGTAATCTCTTCTCCTGTTAAAATTGTGATATTTTTAGGAGTATCTCCTATTGTTGCACCAGAGTTTTCACTTGTTATAATACTTTCATCTAATTTTATTACCTGTTCCTGCCCATTCGCTAATGTAGCTGCAATAATAAATCCTGTAATTAAATAAAACTTGTTCATTAATTCTAATCCTCCTGTTCTGTCACTCGCAGATTTAATTTTATGGCAGGTCTCCTGACTCAGATTCATTTTACTAACAGCCCTTCCCAAATCTTATGATTCAGTGGATTCTTCTGCTTTCATCCTCTATACAGTGGCGTGACCGTTCGAGCTTTTCACTCAATTCCCTTTTAATTATAAAAACCATAACATTATAAGTATACTATAAAATATAGTATTTTACATATTTTTTTATATATATAAAAAAAAGATGCAGATTAATGCACCTTTTAGCCTCTATATCCAAGTTGAGATCCCCTCTTCAGAATTGTAAACTTTTTGAAACCCTTTATCAAGAAGTATTAAAATTGCCGCCTTTGATCTAACTCCACTTCTACAAAAAGTTATGTATGTTTTATCTTTTTCTAATTCTAAAACTCTTTCCTCTAATTCAGATAAAGGAATATTTAATGCTCCTTCTACATGCTTTTCTGAATATTCATCCTCTGTTCTCACATCTAATAAAATCACATCTTTTTCTTTTATTAGCTCTTTAACTTCGTTCTGAGTTAATGTTTTATAATTTTTCATAATATCTCCCTAGTTAAATAATGGTTTTATCTCCTCTATCCAAACTTTTATTCTATCAGGTGTTTCATTATCTTGATTACTTTCATCTAAAGCCAATCCTATGAACATATTATCAATCACAGCTTCTGTTTCTTCATATTTATAACCCTCTGTTGAAGTAAATCCTACAACTTTACCTTTGTTTTTCTCTACAACATCATATAGTTTTCTCATTGCACCAACATATGACTCCCCAAATGCAAATTGATTTCCAACTCCAACTATTCCAACTACTTTTCCACTGAAATCTATATTTTTAAACTCTTCGTAAACATTTTCCCAATTTTTTTGTAGTTCTCCTACTCCATAAGTTGGTGAAACTAAAATTAAGTTTTCAAGTTGAGACATTTGGTCAATTCCATCTGCTACATCAAAAACTTCATAATCAACTTTTTTTAAATAAAACTCTATCTCATCTACTATTCCAGCTGTAATTCCAGAAGTTGTTCCATAAAAAATTCCTATTTTTTTCATTTAATTTCCTCCACAATTTTTTAAATTTGTTATATCTTTTATAACCTCACTTGCTATTATTAATCCCGCTACTGAAGGTACAAAAGATACGCTTCCAACATTATTTTGCTTTTCTCTATTCCCATCAAGACTTTTTGGTTTCATAGGCAACTCTCTAGAAAAAAGTACTTTTAATTTCTGAATTCTTCTTTTTTTCAATTCGCCCCTCATAACTTTTGCTAAAGGACAAACAGATGTTTTACTTATATCAGCTATTTCAAGCATCATTGGATTAATTTTATTCCCTGTTCCCATAGATGAAATTATTGGAATTTTTAGTTCTTTAGCAATATGAATCAAATCCAGTTTTGCAGTAACTAAATCTATGGCATCTATTATATAACTATATTTTTTATCCACTGAAAAGAAAAGGTCTTTCTTATCTTTAAAAAATTTCTCTTTATATGCATTTACTTTTATGTTTGAATTAATTGATAAAGCTCTCTCTTTTATAACCTCTACTTTATCTTTTCCTACTGTATCTACTGTTGCAATTATTTGTCTATTTAAATTTGTTATATCTATAGTATCAAAATCAACAACTGTTAACTCTCCTACTCCAGCTCTAACTAATGCTTCTACTGCAAAACCTCCCACTCCTCCTACTCCGAATACGAGAATATGAGATTCTTTTAATTTTTTAAGATTTTCACTACCTAATAACAACTCTGTTCTTTGAAAAATCATAATTTTACCAACCTTTTTTTATTCTTTACTAAATATATAAAGATTATATACTAATTAACTATTAAATACAAGTTTTTTAAATATCCTACTCTTGTTTTTCTTTATTTTTGTTCTTGAAAATATCTAGTACTAGTTTACTCACATTTGTTTTAGTAAATCTACCTACAACTTTATAATTTTCTTTACCTGATTTTTCTGTTATTCTAACCACAGGAACAGAGTCAATCTGATGCTCTATTATTTTTTTTATACAATCCTCAATTGTTTCCTCTTCAGTTGAAAAAACAACATTTGGAACTCTTGTCATAATTAAATTTATTGGTATCTGCTCAATATCTCTTTTTCCAATTGCAATTCTTAATAAATCTTTTCTTGAAACTATCCCAGCAAGATTTCCATCTTTTGTTATAAATATAGTTCCGATATCTTTTTCAAACATTAATAAAACTGTTTTATAAACTGAATAACTCTCATCAATTGTTATAGGAGCACTCATTATATGTTTTACAAGAGTTTTATTATTTGAATCAATAAAAGCTTGATTATAAGTATATCCAATTTTTTGTTTCGACTTTATTATTGACATTTTTTTCAAAATAGAAAAATCTGTTCTAAGAGCAGATCTAGTTATATATATCATTTTAGCTATATCATCACCTGTTATAGGTCCATATTTTTTTACTATCTCTACAATAGCTTTCTGTCTTTCTGTTAATTCCATTTTTTCTCCTTTTAGATTTCGTGTACACACATTATAAAGTTTATATTCATATTTTACTAGTACTTTTTGTTTCTATTAGCTTTTTCCTTTTTTTTTATGTATAATGTTTCTAAATATAAGTAAATATGAGGAGGATTTAAAATGTTGTTTTATAGACCTAATTATTTGATGATGACTGCTGGACCTACTACTGTTTCTAGCAATGCTCTACATGCTAGAAGTAAACCTTTTGGAAACCCTGATCTTGATTCTGATTTTTTAAGTTATTATAAATTTGTTTGTCATAGACTTAGAAATTTTATTGGTTCAGATAATTCTAAAATTTTCATTATGAGTGGAGAAGGTATGCTTGGTTTAGATTCTGCTGCTGCTTCATTAACTGAAAAAGGAGATAGAGTTCTTGTTCTTTCAAATGGAGTTTTCGGAAAAGGATTTAAAGATTTAGTTACACCTTATGGAGGAGAAGTAACTATTTTTGAATCTAGTTGGAAAAAATCTATCGATTTAGATAGTCTAAAGAATTTTTTAGAAACTGATTCTAATTTTAAATATGCAACTATTGTTCACTGTGATACACCAAGTGGAATATTAAACGATATTGGACCTATCTGTCAATTATTAAAATCTTATGGAATTTTAACTGTTGTAGATACAGTTGCTGCTTTAGGTGGT
>JBOFLW010000031.1:0-1623 GCA_051658065.1 Cetobacterium sp. | reverse complement strand
ATTCAGTTAAATATTTCAAAACAAAACATATTAAAATAGTTGGAATAGAAAATTATTCAACAGATATAGATGGTGAAGAGGGTCCAAAACTACCAATTGAGATTGAATGCATACACAAAGGTCTAAAAGTTTTAGGAATAAGTTAAAAAAAAATTGAAAACAGTACTAAAAAAATGGTAAAATATAGAGTCTAAATTAAAAAAGGGGATGAAATATTGAAAACATTTAATCAAGTTTTAGTAGATTGTTTAAAAAATATAGATATAACACTTCCAAAAGATATATTTATAGAAAATATTCAAATGGATAGTAAAAATGTTGATAAAAATTCGTTATTTATAGCCATAAACAACGGAAATAACTATATATCTGAAGTATTAAAAAAAGAAGTAAAGTTAGTAATTGCAGATAGAGATGTTCCAGAGCTAGAAAATAAAAATGTTATAAAAGTAGAAAACAGTGTGAAATTTTTACAAAATTTAGCAAAAATGTATAGAGAAAAATTAGGTATTAAAGTAATTGGTATAACAGGTAGCGAAGGTAAAACTACAACAAAAGATTTAGTTGCAGGAGTTTTATCCCAAAAGTTTAAAGTAATTAAAACTTTAGGAAATCATAATAATCATATAGGTTTGCCTTTTACAATTCTTCAAATTAAAGATAACCATGAAATAGCTGTTTTGGAAATGGGAATGAGTAATTTAGGGGAGATAGATTTACTATCTAAAATAGCAAAACCTAATTATGGAGTTATAACAAATATAGGTGATTCTCATTTAGAGTTTTTAAAAAATAGAGATAATGTATTTATAGCGAAAACAGAACTTTTAAAATATGTTACTCCTGATAATACATTACTTTTTGGAGATGATCCATACTTTAAATCAGTAAATGGAATTAAAATAGGTTTCAACGAAGAGAATGATTATATTTTAAGTAACTTAAAAGAGGAGTATGAGGGTGTTTATTTTAATCTGAATAATGAGGAATATTTTATCTCGTTGAATGGTGCATATAACACTATAAACGCTTCATTTGCTATAGTTTTAGGTAGAATGCTTGAAATGTCTTATAATGAAATTAAGAATGCTTTAGAAAATGTTAAAATAACAAGTATGAGATTTGAAAAAATAGAAAAAAATGGAATTTTGTATATAAATGATGCTTACAATGCAAGTCCAGTATCTATGAAAATGGCTTTAAAAGCATATTCATCATTACCATTTAATAGAAATAAAGTTGTAGTATTAGCAGATGCTCTTGAACTTGGAGAAAAAGAGATAGAGTATCATATAGAAGTTTTAGAAGAGGTTTTAAAATATGATTTTTACAAAATATTTGTTTATGGTGAAAGAATGAAAAAAGCTATAAATATATTGAAAGATAGTAGAATTATTCATTTTAATCAAAAAAATGATATTAAATTAAAGCTATCAAAACTTGATAATATAGGGGTATTGTTAAAGGGATCTAGAGGAATGAAATTAGAAGAAATAATTATGTAGTTAAAGGAGAAAGAGGGATGCTATATTTATTGGCAGAGTATTTTCCACTTTTAGAGGGGCTTAAATCAATATATTTAAGAAGCTTTTTAGGGTTTATACTAGCATTTTTAGTTGTTTT
>JBOFLW010000030.1:0-5430 GCA_051658065.1 Cetobacterium sp. | reverse complement strand
TGAAAACGCTATAATTTGAGGTAGTACTATCTTTAGCTCATCCATAGTTCCAGAGAATATATCAGGATAAATTTTTGGTAAAAATACTCCTAAATCACTAACACCCTCTGTTAGGTTGCTTAAACTCATATTTCCCGAAGCCCAAGCCAATCCTGTTCCCGCCGCAATTAATAAGCAACTTTGAGGTATCTTTCCTTTATAGTTTCCAAAATATAAGTATAAAAATATCATCAATACAGCTAATCCTATACCACCATAGCCTAAAACTTTTACGATTATTGGTAGCCCTAAGAATACAATTGATATTCCAGCTAGAGTACCAAACATAGCTACCTTAGGTACTAGCTTTTCTATCTTTTTACCTAACGGTCCTAAGAAAATAAATACTATTCCTGAGAATATATTTGCGACAACCGCTACTTTCCAAGTTATAATTGGATCTTTTGTTTTCAAGTATACTGGTAGCATAACTCCATATATCCATAAAAACATCTTTGTAACAATTATCCCTGTTGGTAACGCTGTTATATTTTTTGTAAAATCTTTTTTCTGTAATCTTCTTCCGTTGTACCAAAAGTATAGATTAAATAGAAAGACTGTCATAGCTATTCCTGGAAAAAGAGTAGTTTTTATAAACTCTTTCTGAAAGCCCATTGTTCCTATAAGTATTCCTATCGCAACAATAACCTTTGAAAATCCGTCAAAAAACACACCAAGCATTGCATCAAAATCTTTTTTTACCCAAAAATTTAACTTATCTTTCATTCCTCTCTCCACTTTCGATTCGTCATTGTAACCGTTTACATTTTGTTACAATACTAGTATAATAACTTTTTTTCTATAATTCAAACTTATCTTTAGGGTATTTTTTAACCTATTCTGGTTATTTTTTGATTATAACAATCTTTTTAAATAATGTTATAATATTCACAAAACTACATTTGGGGAGGAGCAATGGTTACACAAAGAGATATAGCAAAAGCTTTAAACATCTCTAATGCGACAGTTTCAAGAGCTTTTAACAATGGCAAAATAACTGAAGCTACAAAAGAGATGATACTAAAAGCTGCTGCTGAAATGGGATATAGTGAAGATAGTAATGCTAAGTTTTTGGCTTTAAAAAAACCAGCAATTTTAGAAGTATTTATTTTCGACTCTTTAGTCGAAAAATATACAAAAGAAGTGGTAAATGGATTTGAAAGTTTCAAAAAATCTACAAATAACAATAAATTCAAGGTTAATATAAATGTTATAGAAGCTGAATTCAATTTAGAAAAACGTGTTGAGCTACAAAAGTATCATATTTTAAAAGCACTCGATTCTGAATTTGTAAAAGGGGTTGTATTCAGCAATATACATAACGAAACTACCGATGAAATAATTCAGGCTGCAAATAGTAAAAATATTCTTGTTGGAACTTTCGATATGGTTGAACAAAATAGTGAGGCTCTTTTCCATGTTGCTCCTGATTATAATAGACTAGGACGTGTTGCAGGTGAGCTTTTAGCTAAATTTATTGGTAAAAAGGGTGAAATCTTAATTCTTGATTTTAATGAAGGGTATAATTTAGGAACCACTCGTTTGAATGGATTTTTAAGTTGTATTGAAAAATTTAAAGATATAACTGTTTTAACTCCTAAAAAGCTAGACTCTTTAAAAGAAGAGGAATTTTTCTCTTTTTTAGACCAATATTTAAATAATGATAATATAGTAGGAATCTATCCTATCTATCGTGCTGAATATGTTGCAAAATATATCCTCAAAAATGGTTTAGAAAGTAGAGATTTAAAAATTATTTCAAATGATATGAACGAAAGTATTGAGAGTTTCTTGAAAAAAGATATGATAGATGGAGTTATATATCAAAATCCATTCAATATAGGTTATAAGTCTTGTGACCTTATGTATAACGCTATTTTTTTCAATCAAAAACCGAGTAAAACTATAACTATAAAAGAGAGCATATTAATAAAAGAAACACTGTGAAAAAATAAAAAAAGCAAGGAATTTTTTTTAAGACCCCCTTGCTTTTATTACGTTTATATCAATTTATAAAGTTTCAATTCCGTAACAGAATTTATGTCTGAAGAATAGCATATGTGGTGAATGCATTCCAATAGAAAGAACTTCTGTATGTGGATGATATGTTGCTGAGAATGGTTTATCAAATTTTCCAAGTGATACTGCATTTCCACCGATATATACACATGACATATTGAAGAACCCTTCATCAAACATCTCTTCTTTTATCAAAAGATGAGCATAAGTAGGTGATTCAATTAATAACTTTTCAATATTAGCAATTTTCAATATTTTCATTAAAGAAGGGATATTAGGTGTATTTCCACTTCCAGTTAATATTACTATTGTTTTTCCATTCTCAATCTCTTTAAAAGATTTTTTTACCTTTTCAATATCGATTGAATGGATATCATTAATAGGTCCTATTATCTCTATATCACTCATAGATTCCTTTAAGTATTCATAAGCACTTTCTGCTGCAGAGATTACAGATGGTATATCTTTTCTAGTGAAAATCATATGGTTTAAAGGGATATCTTTGGCATCTGTTGAAACAACTATGTTTACAGGTATTTTTCTCTCTCCTTTTTCAACTCTATAATCTTCTAAATCCTGATCCCAGCAATGACCTGTGTAATCTTCCTCTATTGTTATAGATTTTGCTCCAAGAATAACAGCATCAGATGCTCCTCTTAAAACCTGTAACCACCAAAAATCTGTTAATCCTCCTGCTCCAGCAAAATGATTTCTTCCAGCTACTTCAAATGCTCCTGGATAATCTTCATAAGCTAATTTTCCATCAACTGTTGTTACAAAAGACCCAAATATATATGGTCTATCTTCTGGTACTGTTGGGAAATTTAAAGTTGTTCCGTAAACCTCTTTTACTTTTGGACTATCTATTCCAACTGTTGTAAAACTGTTTAACTTCTCATTTGAATATATATTAGTTAATTTCATTATATCTTTATTAAACTCTTTTTTTATCAACATCTACTTTACCTCGCTTTTGTGTGTGAAATTTAAAACTGCTAAAATTACTGCTATTATAATATAGATAATAGTGTACTGTACATTTGCAAATAACATTATATTTCCTGAATGAATCAATCCTATGAAACTTCCTAATGCAGCTGTTAAAAATACTGAACTTGAAGCTAACCATTTATTATCTATTATAAACACTAATCCCGCTGTCCAAAGAATCGCTGTTATCGTTGATCCTTGAGCTAAAGGTAGTAAATTTGGTGCTAAATTTAGAACCTCTTTTCCCATCATATTTGAAATAACTTCAAATACAGGTATAATCAATGCCATTGAAAGTGCAGAATAATACTTTGTATCACTACTTGCAAAAGTTTGAGCTATTGAAACTAAAGCTATAAATACTAAAATTCCACCAACAGAAGCTATTGGTATTAAACTACTAATTACTGCAAATGAACCAGTTAATCCTAGTACTAAATATATCATTCCTGTAGCTAAAGAGTATCCTGTTCCTGCATCTATCTCTTTCCAAGTATTATACCCAAAGAAAATTGTGAATGGGAATGGATTCCCTAAGAAAGATGATAGTAATGAAAATATTCCTGTTCCTATTATAACTTTTTTCTCACTATAATTATGACCCACTGCTTTTGCTTGACCTAATCCCAATATAACATTAACAACATCTCCAATACCAAAAGCTATTATAACTGGTAAGAATGGTAATGTTTTTTTGAATATCTCAACATTTAAAAAATCTATTGCTATACTAGGTAGATATATAGATATTGTGTTGAATGAATCTGTTAATGCCTTTACTGATAGTACACTTTCTGGTGTAAATCCTGCAAAAACTCCTATCCATCCTAAAATTGTTCCAAATGTTATTGCAATCAATACCGCTGGTAATTTTGTTTTTATGTTTCCAAGGTATATTATAAATATAATAAATGATGAAACTATTCCTATTAGTGGCATAGTTACAACCGAACCATTAATAACATTTATTCCTAAAAAAGCTAATGCTGCTCCTGCTAGAGCTCCAAAAATAGATTCTCCTGGTAGTATTTTCATTAAAAATGGTACTATCCAAGCTCCAAATATAAATACTATCGAACCTAAAAAGTTAGCCATTACTGTTACTTTCAATGCTGTTTCTGGAGTATCATTTCCTAAAACTACAAAGAATATTGCAAACAAATATATAAAGAAACGATAAGCTGAAACTCCTCCAGGAATAGCAACATAGCTTTCATCACCAGTTTCTTTTTTCATTTTTTCACCTAAATACCAATAATAGATATGTAATCCTAAAACCGAAACTCCTAGACCACTCATTACTTTACCAAAGATTATCTCTTTCGGTAATAGTGAAAGTAATACTCCTACAGCTATTACAATTTTTGTAAAACCATCAAAGAACACACCCATAGTTGCATCAAAATCAGATTTTTTCCAAACTAATCTCATAAACCCCTCCTCTAAATATATTGAAATAAAAAAAACCACCTTATCAAAATAAAGTGGTAAAAAAAAATACCTCTTATCCTTTACTTTGACAAGAGATACTTTCAGATCAATACAAATTAATGTAAGGGGTAACAGTATCTATAAATTTATATTACCAAAAATTCGTTTTTAAGTCAAATGTTTTTTAAAAAATACATTTTTATACAAATTTCAAAATAGCTTCTATTAAAAATACATACATAAATAGATTTTCAGATACATCAATACTTAAATCTAAATCAACATCTAGAATACCTCTACTATCGTTTTTTAAATTTTCACCTATGAAAATATAGTTTAAACCATTAGGTTTATAACACTCTAACAATTCTAAATTCTCTTTCGATAAAGTTTTAGCAACTATAAATATACTATCAGAACTTTTAAATCCATCCAAAACCTTAAAGTTAATCTCTCGACTTGTACTTAAAAAAATATTTTTTCCACACGATAACAGTTTTGAATAGATAAAACGCTCTAAATTAAGAAAACCATCCTCTGTAATCAACATTATTTTATCACTATTTTTCAAATATTTAGATATTACTAATATATTTTCAAAAGTAACTGTTGGAGGCAGTGAAAATATATTTTCTTTGCAAGCAGCCAAAAGTCTTTCGAAGAAAGAATTTTCCTCTTCTAAATAGGTTCTATTTTTATTTAAATCAATTTTCATATCTAAAAAGCCACTATAACCTAATTTTTTAGCCAATCTAATAATTGAAGGAGCACTCACTCCAGATTTTTCAGCTAAATCCATTACATTATATTTCTTTACTAACACTAAATTTTCTTTTATATATTGAACTAACTTTTTTTCACTTTTAGTTAATTCATCCTCTATCCCTTCAACTTTTAAAAAAAACATTCTACCAACCTTTTAAGTATTTTTTATTTTCCTTTATAACAGAG
>JBOFLW010000029.1:0-12640 GCA_051658065.1 Cetobacterium sp. | reverse complement strand
CTAACTCATCTGCATAAAGAACAGATGTATGTCCCATTCCACCAAGTTCGATTAATCTATCAGCTTTCTTTAAAGCATCTTCGAAGTTTGTAGCTTTATACATTGCTAATACTGGTGAAAGTTTTTCATGAGAGAATGACTCTTCTAACTCAACTGATTCAACTTCTCCAATTATTACTTTTGTATCTTCTGGAACATTAACTCCAGCCATTTTAGCTATTTTATAAGCTGATTGTCCTACGATATCTCCATTTAAGTGTCCATCTATAACTATTGTTTTTCTTACTTTATCTACTTCGTCACCTTTTAAGATGTAAGCGTTTCTAGCTGCGAATTCAGCTCTTACTTTATCATAGATTGAAGCTGGTATTATTACTGCTTGCTCTGAAGCACAGATAACTCCGTTATCAAAAGTCTTAGATAATAATATTGAGTTTACTGCCATCTTGATATGTGCTGTTTCGTCGATGATTACTGGTGTATTTCCAGCTCCAACTCCGATTGCAGGTGTTCCAGATGAATAAGCAGCTTTAACCATTCCTGGTCCTCCAGTTGCTAATATTAAATCTGCCATTTTCATTAAATCATTTGAAGCTTGAACTGAAGGCTCAGCTATCCAACCAATAATATCTTTTGGTGCTCCTGCTTTAACCGCTGCTTCTAGAACTATTCTAGCTGCTTCGATAGTTGCATTTTTTGCTCTTGGGTGTGGTGAGAATATTATTGCATTTCTTGTTTTTAATGCAAGTAATGCTTTGAATATTGCTGTTGAAGTTGGGTTAGTTGTTGGAACTATTCCAGCTATAACTCCAATTGGTTCAGCTATCTTTTGGATTCCATAAGACATATCCTCTTCTACTACTCCACAAGTTTTTACATCTTTGTAGGCATTATATATATACTCAGAAGCAAAGTGGTTTTTTATAACTTTATCTTCAACAATTCCCATTCCAGTTTCCTCTACTGCCATTTTAGCTAATTTGATTCTAGCATTGTTTGCAGCTAATGAAGCCTCTCTGAAAATTTCATCTACTTGCTCTTGAGTAAATTTTGAGTACTCTTTTTGAGCTAATCTTACTTTTTCTATTGTATTTATTAGTGTCATAAACCATCACTCCTTTGTGAATTTTTATTTTATAATGCTAGTATACTTGTGTTTTGTATTTTTATGAAATTTTTTTTCGACAACTTTTAAAATTTTTAACCATCAATAATTGACCGATTTCCAATTTTTGACCTCTAATTCAATTTTTGATAGTTTTTTTTGACTTAAGTTATATTTTAGGGGTATATTGTACTATGCTTGATTTTTCTAAGGAGGTCTCTAGTTTATATGTGTGAAAATAATTTAAAATACGAATCTTTAAAAATATTCAATCTTTCAAAATCTTCAAAAAATATACTGATTTCAAATTTAAATTTTGAGCAATTAATTGCCGTTAAAAATTTAAATGGTAATTTTTTAATTCTTGCTGGAGCTGGTTCAGGTAAAACTAGAGTGATTATTTATAGAACTTTTTTGTTACTAAAGTTACAAGTTCCAGCTAATAAAATTCTAATTATAACCTTTACTCGAAAGGCTACAAATGAAATTAAAGAACGAATTCAAAAATTAACCCCTAATAATAATATATGTATTGAAACTTTTCATTCTCTCGCTTATAAAATTTTAAAAAAATATACTAAACAAAAAAAAATCGAAGTTATAACCTCTGATTCTTCTATAAGTTTAGCGTTGCAATCAAAATTTTATAAATATCTTAAATCAAAAATATCAAATGAAGAAATCACTAAAAGCCTTACCTCTTCTAAAGAAAACTACTTGAAATCTATCTTTTTTCAAAAATTAGACTCAAATACCAAAATAATCTTTCAAAATTTTTTAAATGAAATTGAAGAAATCAAAAAAATAAGATCACTTTATTCTTTTGATGATTTACTCAATAAACTATTAACATTATTAAAACTAAATAATTCTTTAATTAATTTTGATTATATAATGATTGATGAATATCAAGATACTGATAATATTCAATTAGAAATTTTAAAAATTTTATCTAAAAAAAGTAATCTTATGGCTGTTGGAGATGATTATCAAAGTATTTATAGTTTTAAAGGTACTTCGATTGAAAATATTTTGAATTTTTCTAATGATTTTAAAAATTCAAAAATTTTTGTTTTAAAAAAAAATTATCGAAGCTCTGAAACAATTTTGAATTTTTCTAATGAATTTTCTAAGAATTTAAGATACTCTTTTAGAAAAGTTCTAATTTCCAATAATAGTTCTGATAAATTACCTTCTTTAAATATTTTTAAAAATCACTTTGATGAAATAAGTTTTATCTACTCCAAGATAGTTTCAATTTTAAATGAGAATAAAAATAGCACTATTGCAATTCTTTTTAGAAATTATTCCTACATGGAAGAATTTATTAAGTTATTTAATAAATATAAATTAAACTACAATATTACACAAAATATATTTTTAGAAAATATTTTTAAAGATAAAATTTTTGAAAAAGAGAGCAATTTATCACTGTTAACTATCCATAGTTCTAAAGGGCTTGAATGGGACTATGTTTTTGTACCTTTACTTTTGGATGGAATAGTCCCAACATCATTGGGTAATACAATAAATACAGAGGAGGAAAAAAGACTTTTTTATGTTGCTATTACCCGAGCCAAAAAAGAACTCTTTTTATCATATCCTTTTTCTTTTTATAATAATTATGGTTTATTTTCTAATCCATCTCCATTTGTTAATGAAATAAATTCAAAATTCTTTAATATTAAAAGAGGATAGCTAAAATGCTACCCTCTTTTGAAATCTATTATATACTTTTCAATACCTATACTTTCTTCAATCAGCCCAGTTTTTATAGAGTATTCTATTTTTAATAATTTTTCTATCATTTTTAATAAAAACTCTTCTTTATAAATTGAAACATATTTGAACTTTAAAAAAATTGGATACTCTCTTGTATAACCTCTTGATGTTTTAAAATTTTTCTTTATTTTTTCATAAACTGATGCCTTAAATTGATTATAAGATAAACTTTCTTGAATTTCACCTGATTTTTTTAAACATACTAATTTCAAAGCTAAATTTAACTCTTCTGTTATCAAATAAATAAACAGCATATATTCCTTTGTTTTTTTTAACTGCTCAATAAGGATTAATGAATTATCCTTAACCATAAAATCTTCTATTATTTTTTTTATATTGTACTCATCACTTATTGATACAATAGGTAATACATTTTCTAATATAAATGTATCTCCATTTAAAAAACTTTTTATTTTTTGAACTTCATTTTTCACTTTGAAAAAATCATCACCTAAAATTTCAGCAAGCTTTTCAGATTCATATTCTGAAATTTGTAACTCTTTTTCTATAAAAAAATGAATTCCTTTTTTTTCAGAAGCTTTTCTTGCTTCTATTGTTTTTCCTAATTTTTCAGCATTAGTTAATACTCTTTTCCCTACTTCATTTATTGCTTTTCCATAGTCGTTTAACTCCTCTTCATAAACTACGACAACTTCTTTTTTAGTAAGATCGTAGTCTGCTACTATTTTAAGTAAATTATCCAATTTTTTAGATTTTTCTGCTCTTTTTAAAACTATCAACTCTTTTTGAACAAACATTGAATTTATAGATATACTTTCTAAAAAATTTTCCTCTTCACCTTGAGAAGCATCATAAACTTTAATTGGAATATGAGGATTTGACTCTTTAATTTTTACCATTAACTCTTCATATTTTAACGGAAGAGGTGTGTCACCATACATAAAATAAAACATCTTTATCTCCCTTCTCTTTTTTATATATTATAACACAAAAAATAAAAGAGAGACTAGCTCTCTTTTTCTTAATCTTTTTTCTTTAGAATTTTAGATGCATTTAAAACAGCTAATACAGATACTCCTACATCTGCAAAAATAGCTAACCATAAATTTGCAATTCCTAAAACACCTAAAATCATAACTACTATTTTAACACCTAAAGCAAATCCTACATTTTCTAAAACAACTTTATTATTATTTTTTCCTAAATCTAAAGCTTCTATAACTTTATATGGATCATCATTCATTAATACAATATCCGAGCTTTCTATCGCTATATCACTACCTATTTTCCCCATAGATATTCCTACGTCTGCTAAAGCTAAAACAGGAGCATCGTTTATTCCATCTCCAACAAAAATAACACCTTTTTTACTCTGCTTTTTTATCTCTTCTAACTTAGAAACTTTATTTTCTGGTAAAAGATTTGTATATGTTTTCTCTTCATGAATTCCTAATAATTCTGCAGTATGAATTCCTGTTTTCTTATTATCTCCAGTTAACATATAAACATTTATCCCCATAGTGTTTAATTTATCTACTGTTTTCTTAGATGTTTCTTTCATTTCATCTTCTACAATAAATCTTCCAATAAGTTCAGATTGTACTGCAACATATACTGCTGTTCCAAATTCCTCTTCTAAACAGATTGAAATATTATGACTTTCTAAAAACTTTTTACTTCCTACTAATATTTCTTTACCAGAATAAAGAGTATTTACACCATAACCTGCTTTTTCATTATGTCCTTGAATCTCAGACTCTAAAACATTTATATCTCCATAACTTAAAATTGCTTTTCCTATTGGATGATTTGAATAAAACTCTCCAGCTTTTGCATATTCAATAAGCTCATCTTCTGTTCCTTTTATAGTTTCAATTTTTGTAACTTTAAATTTTCCTTTTGTTAATGTTCCTGTTTTATCAAATACTACTGTGTCTATAGTTTTTAATCTTTCTAAATAATTTCCACCTTTTATTAAAATTCCATCTTTAGAAGCTTTTCCTATTGAACTGAAAAACGTTAACGGAACTGATAAAACTAATGCACAAGGACAAGATATAACTAAAAATATCAATGCTCTACTAAACCATAATTTGAAATTACCATCATAAATTGATGGAACTGCTACTGCAATTAAAATTGATGTTATTACAACTATTGGTGTATAATATCTTGCAAATTTTGTTATAAATTTTTCTGCTTTTGCTTTTTTACTTCCTGCTGACTCTACCATCTCTATTATTTTACTTACAGTAGAATCTGAGTAATTTTTAGTAACTCTGAATTCGATTGTTCCATTTATATTAATTGAACCACTTAAAACCTCACCATTCACTTCCAATATAGCAGGAACTGATTCTCCAGTTAAAGCTGATTTGTCTACTGTTGTGGTTCCAGAAACTACTATTCCATCTAATGGAACTCTTTCACCTGGTTTTACAATCAAAATATCACCGATTTTTACAGTTGAAGGATTTACTATCTCTATTGTTCCATTCTTATTTTTCAAATTAGCAAATTCTGGTTTTATACTCATTAGCTTTTGAATTGATTTTTTAGAATTATTTACAGCCATATCTTGGAAGTATTCTCCCATTTTATAAAATATCATAACTCCCGCTGCTTCTCCAAAATCTTTTAATCCTAAAGCACCTAAAGTTGCTATTGCCATTAAGAAATTTTCATCTAAAACTTTTCCTTTTTTTATGTTTTTGAAAGCACTAAACAAAATATCATGACCTGATAGCATATATGCTATGATTAAAATAATATCTTTTTGTAAACTTTTTTCTAAAGTTAAACCAACAACAAAAAGAGTAACTCCCATTGTTAAAATAATTAAATCTATTTTAGAAGATATTTGGTCTGTGTGCTCATGACTATGTTCATGGCTATGACCGTGATTATCATGTTCATGATTATGATTTTTTTCATTTTTTTTAAAATATGTTCCTGGTTCTACTTTATCCGCTATTTCGTTTAATTTTTTTAATAAAACATCTTCATTATTCTCTTTTACTAATGTCAATTTTAATTTTTTTGTATAAAAATCTACATTTACATCTTTTATCTCATCTAACTTATCTAACTCATATTGAATTTTTGAAGCACACCCTCCACAGTGAAGATTTATAATGTCATATTCCTTTTTCATATTACTCTCCTTTTTGAGGTATATACCCATACCCCCTATATCTATACTTTAAAATATCACAAGTTTTGTTTTTTGTCAAAAAATTTTTGTATATTTCTCTCTTAAATAGTATAATATAGATTATTCGAAAAAAGGAGAATCTATGAAATATAATACAATTGATATTTATAATATTTTTAAAGAAAATATAAATAATAATACATTTATAAAATGTATTTTTTCAAACCCAGTTAAAAATAATGAGTATAAAAAAATTAATTTAAAACCTGTTAAAATAAAAGAGGATATTTTTATTCAATTTGAAAGTTTTAAAGATAATAAAGCTTTCCATAAAAACAGCTCTTTAACTGAAGCATTAAACTTATTGGAAGAAACTATAGATAATTTTAAACAAATACTTTTAACTACAACCGATGAAGAGATTCAAGTTTTACAAAATAAAAAAGGTTTTTCAATCAAAAGAAAAAATACTTCTACAAAAAAATTAGAACTGTCTCACAATAAACAAAAAAATTATATTCTTCAAGATAATACTCCTGTACCATTTTTAATTAAATTAGGTGTTATGTCTGAAACTGGAAAAGTTACAAAAGAAAAGTTTAGTAAATTTAGACAAATCAATAAATATCTTGAATTTATTGAAGACACTCTTAAAGAATTAGAAGAAAAAAAATTAATTGATAAAACTATGAAAATTGTTGATTTTGGTTGTGGAAAATCATATTTAACATTTGCTCTTTATCATTATCTTAAAAATGTTAAAAATCTTGATATTGAAATAATTGGATTAGATTTAAAAGAAGATGTTATTAAACATTGTAACTCTATTGCTAAAGATTTAAATTTTGATAACTTAAAGTTTTTAAAGGGTGATATTAAAGAGTTTGATAAATTTGAAGCTGTTGATATTATCTTCTCTCTTCATGCTTGTAATAATGCTACTGATTACTCTTTATTGAAAGGTTTAGAGCTTGGTGCAAAAGCTATTTTAGCTGTTCCTTGTTGCCAATCTGAAATAAATCAAAAAATTGATAAATCATCTACTTCTGAAGTGAAAGGTGTTCTTTCGCCTCTTGGAAATCATGGTATTCTTCAAGAGAAATTTAGTTCTTTAGCTACAGATGCTTTAAGAGCTTTAGCTTTAGAACTTTGTGGTTTTAATACAAAAGTTATTGAATTTATTGATATGGAGCATACACCTAAAAATATTCTTATAAAAGCTATTAAAGGTTCAATCTCTGAAGAAAAATTAACTCAAAAAAGAGATGAATATGATAGATATATTCAATTTTTAGGTATTCATCCACTAATAGATGATTTACTTAAAAACTATTTTAAAAAATAAAAAAAACGGATTTTTTCCGTTTTTTTTTATTTTTCTATTAAATAGATTAAACCACCTATTAATAAAGCTGGTATTGTATTACAAATTGTTACCATTAAAGCTGATTTTTTACTCAAAGCAATTAGTGGAAATAAAGCATCTCCATCATTACAGATAGCATTTGCAACTAGTGCTGAAAATGGAATTGCTCCAGAAATATATAATGTTGCTAAAAGTATTTGTGGACCACAACCTGGTATTAATCCTATTAATACTGATCCAACTACAACCAAATATCCACTACTATTTAGCAATAATTTCAACTCATTTTCTCCACCTATAAAACTTAATACAATTTCATAACTTAAAAATGCTATAAATACCCATGTTACTAAAAAAGCTACTTCTTCTGCTGTATGAATAAATGTTTCTCCAATAGATGCCAACTTACTTTCTGTTTTATCAAAATCACTACCCTTTATAACTTTTCTACTAGAAATAGTATAAATTATACATAAAAAAGTTCCTAATACTCCTATGAACTCAAATAAATTAATACCTCCGTGTTCTACATGAGAATGTCCATCAGAAATATGTTCTATTGAAAATGGAATTGAAATTATAACTAATATCCAGAAAATTTTATACCATATTTTATGAGTCAAAATATATATATATTTTAAACTTGTTTTTTGATGTAAAACTTTATCTATTACATCTCCTTTTTCATGTGCAATATGAGTATGATTTTCATGCCCACTCTCTTCATTTAATAAAATATCCGAGTTATTATTTTTGAATTCTTTATTCAGAATAATATTTTGACCAATTTTAAATTTATCTATTACTAATCCAAAACTTATTCCCACAACACCTGTAATGATTAATATTTTAAAATATGCAGTTATATCTCCAACTATCAATACAAAAGCTGCATCTCCCATTGTAGTTATAAATGCTGCGACTAAAGACCCAAAACTCACTTTTTTACGAATAAATAATGGTACAATTACTATTGCTCCACCACAACCTGGTATAAGCCCTAATAGCGTTGAGAAAAACACTCCATTCTTTTGATCTTTTTCTAATATTTTTATGATAATTCCATTAAATTTATAATCTATTAATCCTATCAATATCAATGAAAGAGATACAAATACACCCACTTTAAAAAACGAATCTATTGCTACTGAATAAATAGTATGAAAAATTTCCACAAAATCACCTCATATAAAAATTCTTTCCTTCTATCTTTATACTGTAATTTAAAAAAAATCTTTTAATAAAAAAAGCTAACTATAAAATTAGCTAGCTTTTCATATTTTACATTCTTTCTAATGTTTCGATTCCTAAAAGATTTAATCCCTCTTTTAAAAGAGAAGATGTTCTTTCTGCTAATAACAATCTTGAATAAAGTGTTGCATCCTCTTGATTTAAAATTGGACAAGCATTATAGAAGCTATTAAATTTCTTTGATAATTCAAATAAATAATCTGCTACTAAATTTGGTCTACAACTTTCTGCTGCTTTTAATACAACAGCTGGGAATTGAGTTAGGTGATGAGCTAAAGTTCTCTCTGTTTTATCCTCAAACTTGATTGTAACCTCTTCTTTTATCTCTTTTCCTTGCTCTGTAGCTTTTCTTAAAATAGATTTGATTCTAGCATAAGAATACTGTAAATAAGGAGCTGTATTTCCTTCAAAACTTAAAATTTTATCCCATTCAAAAATAACTGCAGTTTGTCTGTTTTGAGATAAATCAGCATACTTAATAGCACCTGTTCCTACAACTTCTGCTATATTATCTTTTTCTTCTACTGATAAATCTGGGTTTTTTTCATTCACTATATCGTATGCTCTTCTTTTTCCTTCATCTAGAAGCTCTTCTAATCTGATTACATTTCCTTTTCTAGTTGAGAAAACACCATCAGCAAATCTCATTATTCCAAACCAAACATGTTGCTTTTCAACATTCCATCCTAGCATATCTGTAATTTTAAAGAATTGTCTAAAATGATCTTGTTGTCTTTCATCTGTAACATATATTAGTTTATTAACATTATAGTTATTAAGTCTAAATTTAACTGTTGCTATATCTGAAGTTGCATATAAGAATGCTCCATCTTTCTTTTGAACAATACAAGGATGTAATTTATCCTCTTCTGGGAAGAATACTACCTTTGCTCCAGCATCTTCAACAGCTATCTTCTGCTCCTCTAACTCCTTTAATACTCCAGGCATTAAATCATGATAGAATGACTCTCCATAATAAGTATCGAAAGTTATTCCCATTCTTGTATATAATTTTCCATACTCATTTAATGATACTTTTATAAACTCTTGCCAAAGTCTAAAGTTTTCTTTATCTCCATCTTGAAGCTTCTTTAACTCTTCTCTAGCTTGATCTTCAAGCTCTGGATGATTTTCACTCTGCTTTGTAAATTCTACATATACTCTTTCTAACTCTTCGATTGGATTAGCTTTATAAGATTCTTGATTTAACCAATTTCTATATCCTATAATTAATTTACCGAATTGAGTTCCCCAATCACCAATATGGTTATCTGCTACAACATTAAACCCTAAGAATCTATACATTCTCTTGATTGAATCACCTATTATTGTTGATCTTAAATGACCTATATGCATTCTTTTAGCTATATTTGGAGAAGAGTAATCAATTATTACATCTCCATCAGTATTTAAATCTTTAAATTCGTAATTTTCTTTAGTTATTTTTTTTACTAAATCTCCTAAAAAAGAATCTTTTAAAAATATATTTAAAAATCCTGGACCTGCTATCTCTATTTTCTCTATTACATCATTTTGAACTAAGTTATTTACAACATTTTCAGCTATAGTTCTTGGATTTCCTCCGATTATTTTAGAGTTCATCATAGCAAAATTAGATTGGAAATCTCCAAATTTTTCATTTGTTGCAACTGTTATCTCTATAGGTTTTAACTCTTTATCTGAATAAAGATTATTTACTGTATCTAATAAAATTAATTCTATTCTTTTTTCAATAATTAACATATATTTCTCCTTTGTTCTGAAATAAAAAAAAGGACCCTAAAGTCCTAAAAGAATAACTCCAGTCTACCGCCTTCCTTACAGTTTTGGTCGCCGTTTCATATACGTGGTAACCAGTTAATGCCTACACACAGGGTCCGTGAAACTAAGGGTTTCCGTGACGAATCTGAATTGTAAACAACAGCGCCAATCCCAATAGCGACCTTAGGCCCAAAACCTCCAGAAATAGCGAATAGACCAGAAATATTTATTCTCAAGACAATTATATCACTTCTATATTATTTTTTCAATTAAAAAATCACTTTGAATAGTATATTTTTTATACTTAAACTATTTCTAAATTATATGTTGAATCTAAGTGAAGTTCTGCTAATTGCTTGTCATCAACTTTGCTTGGTGCTTCAGTCATTAAGCATTGTCCTTTATTTGTTTTAGGGAATGGAATTACATCTCTTATAGATTGTTCTTTTAACATAACCATTAACCATCTATCAATTCCGAATGCTAATCCTCCATGAGGTGGTGCTCCGTATTTAAATGCATCTATAAAGAATCCAAACTTATCTTGAGCTTCTTCTTTAGACAATCCTAACTTTTCAAATACTTTACTTTGAATTTCTGGATTGAATATTCTAATTGATCCTCCACCGATTTCTGATCCATTTAAAACTAAATCATAAGAGTTAGTTCTAACATTATCCATCTCACCATCTAAGAACAGTTGCATATCCTCTTCTTTTATTGATGTGAACGGGTGGTGTTGAGCTTTATATCTTTGCTCTTCTTCATCATATTCAAACATTGGGAAATCTACTATCCATAAGAATTTGAATTCATCATTATCTATTAATCCTAACTCTTTTCCTAACTTCAATCTTACTGCACCTAAAGCACCGTAAACAACTTTTGCTTTATCTGCAACAATCATAATTACATCTCCAACTTTTGCTTCTGTTCTAGATATAATAGTTGCCATCTCTTCTTCTGAGAAGAATTTAGCTATTGGAGAGTTAACTCCATCCTCTGTTACTTTAATCCAAGCCATTCCTTTTGCACCAAAATATGTTTTTGCATAATCCTCATATTCTGTTAAAATTTTTCTTGAGAACTGTTCTGCTACACCAGGAGCAACTACAGCTTTTACAACTCCTCCAGCTTCTACAGCACTTTTGAATCCTTTGAATTCAGAGTTAGCCATGATATCTGTTAAGTCTTTTAATTCTACTCCAAATCTTACATCTGGTTTATCTGAACCGAATCTTTCCATAGCTTCTGAGTATGCCATTCTAGGGAAATCATAATCTGCTGATTCCTCAGTTACATTTTTAAATACTCTTTTTGCTAATCCCTCTATCTCATTCATAATATCTTTTTGCTCGATAAATGACATTTCAATATCTAATTGAGTAAACTCTGGTTGTCTATCTGCTCTTAAATCTTCATCTCTAAAGCATTTAGCAATTTGGAAATATTTTTCTATTCCAGAAATCATTAATAATTGCTTAAATAATTGAGGTGATTGAGGTAATGCATAGAATTCTCCAGGGTTAGTTCTACTAGGTACTAAGAAATCTCTTGCTCCTTCTGGTGTTGATTTTGTTAAAATCGGAGTATCTACATCTAAGAATCCTTTTTCATCCATATAGTTTCTTATAGACATAATCATTTTATGTCTCATTTTTAAATTTCTAGACATATGTGTTCTTCTTAAATCTAAATATCTATATTTTAATCTAATATTTTCACTTAAATTTTCATCTCCATTAACTTGGAAAGGTAAAACGTCACAGTTATTTAAAACTTCTAAGTCTGTTACAAATACTTCAATATCACCTGTAGGCATATTTGCATTTTTACTTTGTCTCTCTTTTACAATTCCTACTACCTTGATAACAGATTCATTTTTTAATTTTTGTGCTCTTTCTACAACTGAAACTTCAGCTACATCTGTATGGAAAACTATTTGTGTTTTTCCCTCTCTATCTCTTAAATCGATAAAAGTTAATCCACCTAAATCTCTTTTTGTATCAACCCATCCAGATAAAGTAACTGTTTCACCAATATTTGAAGCTCTTAATTCTACTAAGTTATGAGTTCTATAATACGTCATCTCTTTTTTCTCCTTCTATTATTTTAATATATTTTTTAAATTTTCAATACTTACTTCTTCTTGTGTTCTGTTGATGAAATCTTTTAACATAACAACACCTTTGCTCATCTCATCTTCACCTATTATAATTACATTTTTAGCTCCAACTTTATCAGCTTTTTTCATATGAGA
>JBOFLW010000028.1:0-1090 GCA_051658065.1 Cetobacterium sp. | reverse complement strand
TCCTAAATTTGTAGAAACTCTTTTAGATGAGATTCAGCTTGTAGGAGAGTTATCAAAAGAGAAAGGATTTAATTATGAATCTTTATATGTAGGAGGGGGAACTCCTAGTATTTTAACAGAGGAAGATACTGAAAGAGTTTTAGCAGCTATCCATAAACATATAGATTTATCAAAAATTAAAGAGTTCACTTTTGAAGCTGGAAGAGAAGATGCTATAACTAAGAAAAAATTAGAGATACTAAAAAGTTATGGTGTTGATAGAGTGAGTTTAAATCCACAAACATTTAAAGAGGAAACTTTAAAATCTTTAAATAGAACTTTTAATAGAGAACATTTTGATGAAGTATACAGAGATATTAAAGAGATTGGATTTATTCTTAATATGGATATAATACTTGGGTTACCTGGAGAAAATGTAGACGATATTTTAAACACTCTAAATGAGTTGAAAAAATACGATATAGATAACTTAACGGTTCACTCTCTGGCTAAGAAAAAAGGTTCTATTCTTTATCATGAAAATTTTGAAGAATCAGAGGTTGAAAGAATAATCGTTGAAGGTGCTATAGAAAAATTAGTAAAATCAAAAGGTATGGAACCATATTATATGTATCGTCAAAAAAATAGTTTAGAGTGGGGAGAGAACGTAGGATATTCAATCCCAGGAGCAGAATCTAGATTTAATATAGAGATGATAGAAGAGAATCAAGAAACTATGGGATTAGGTGGAGGAGCAATCAGTAAATCTATTCGTAAAGATACAGAGTATAACGACCAGATAGAAAGATTGGTAAATCCAAAAGACCCAGCTCTATATATAGCTGAGATGAAGTTAAGACATGATAAAAAAATAAAATTTTTCTCATAAAAAGATGAATGGAGTACTGTATGAAAAAAATTATAATAACTTTAATGTTCATTTTATTTTCTTTTAGTTATTCTGAAATAAAAAGTGAATTCAATATAATAGAGAGTAAAAACACATTATCATCTCACAATTTACTGTTAGATATAAATAGTTCAACAGAGGGTGAGATGTTAAAAAATGGAATCTCTAAAAGCTATGTTGATAAAATAGTAGAATATCGTG
>JBOFLW010000027.1:0-1006 GCA_051658065.1 Cetobacterium sp. | reverse complement strand
GTAACTCTATCATATAAATTAGCAGAAGATGCAAAGCTTGTTGCATACTGGTAAACATAATAAGGAGAGTTAAAGAAATGTGGAATTCTAGCCCAAATTATTTTTTGTAATTCATCCATAGCTAAATCAGAACCAAAATAATCTTTAAATAAATTTTCCATAATTTTATTTAAAACTTCAGGAGTTATAGCTCCACCATTTTCTACAATTTTATGAGCTTCATATTCATAATCAGCAAATAAAGTTTGAATATAAAAAGTTCCAACAATTCCACCAATAGCTTGTTCGATAAGAGCAATTTTTTCTTTAGAATCAGTAGTATTTTTTAGCATATTATCTAAAAGTAATCTTTCATTAAAAGTAGAAGCTACTTCAGCAACAAATATAGTATAGCTACTTATAGGATAAGGTTGATTTTTAGTAGAAAGCATTGAGTGCATAGTGTGCCCAAGTTCATGTGCTAAAGTAAATACAGCATCCATAGTTCCATTATAGTTTAATAGCATATATGGATGAACATCATATATATTTAAAGAGTACGCTCCGCTTCTTTTATTAGGTGCTTCATACACATCTAACCAGCCATCACTAAGAGCAGTGCTTAATCCTTTGTAATAGTCTTCTCCTAAAGGTTTAACAGATTCTAAAACAGTTTTTTTAGCTTCTTCATAAGAGAAATCTTTTTTATAATCAATAAGGTTAATTGAATTATCATAATAGTGATAATCATTTATTTCTAAAGCTTTTTTTCTTAAAGAGATATACCTTTTTAAAGGCGCAGTATTTTCTCTAGTAGATTCGATTAAAGTTTTATATACATCTAAAGGGATATTTTTAGGATTTAAAGACTTTTGTAAGCTAGAAGTGTAATTTCTAGATTGAGCATCGGCAAAATCTCTTTGTAAGATACTTTTATATATAGAAGCATATGTATTTTTATTGATATTAAAAGAGTTATAAAGAGCTTCAAAAGCTTTCTTTCTATCCTCTTGATTTCTATTTGTAG
>JBOFLW010000026.1:0-1175 GCA_051658065.1 Cetobacterium sp. | reverse complement strand
AATTGCCTATGCACCAGTTCACCATGATCATCGAGCTCTTTTGTCTCCAGTTTGATCTCAGTAAAGAGATCCGACGTTATGCTGTCCGCGTCCACTTCCATGACATCGGCACTCTCAATGATCGCAAAAATGCCCTTTTCGACAGTGTAATCGCCGACAGTCAACTGAAATTCGGTATGCTCTGGCAGCGAAGAGAGGTCAAGGAAGCCCCAGATTTTGGATGGAAGTTCACCAGTTGTCCATCGCACCATGACCCAATCCCTCCAAGGTCCCTTGCCAAGATAGTGCGGATGTGAACGAAATATTTGGTCACCACGACAATGTTCTGCGCAAATGGGAATTTTCGGCATGACATCCGCAAGATCTTTCTGAATTTGCATCACAAAATGCAGAAGGTCGTCCTCGACTTTAACCTTTTGCGGATTCTTCATGCGAGTGATGACCTTGAATTTCACGTCATGGGTGGTTGCATCCTCATACACGACCATTTTCATGCCACCAGTCGTATTGAAACGTGGTTTTACCGCTTGTTTCCGGTGCTCATAGCCATTGAAATAATGCCAAAGTGGACGCCCTTCGATCTCCTGCATGGCAAGATCAAGTACATGGAAGTCATCACAGCGGTTGGAAGTTTGTTTCTCGAATGATTTGATGTCCTTCTGTGTCAACTTGGCCGCGACTTTTGTGGTCTTGTGGTGAGATTCATTTGAACCTGTATCAACGTTAAGGGGCACGGCAAACATTAGGATGTCAAAAGCAAGGTGCAATATGGCATGGAACTTCATCACTTTGAACCCCATTCCCTTAACTCGATTCCCGACCTTCTTCAAGAGATACATGAGAAACCTATGCTTTTTCTTGAGTCGGCGCACCTGTCTCTTCTCCATTCTGGCAAGAGTTAGGTAAGACTCCCACTGCAATAATGTCTCGACAAGCAATATCCAGTCCTTAATCTGCCAGGGATGCCTGAAATTTTTCTTTCTTGCAGACCGAAGATGGCTCTGTCCGGATTCACTTCGGAGGATTGCGGCCATAACCAGGAGGACTCCGGCAAATTCTTTTGCCATCAGCTTCCCCTTCATGATCCCATTAGCGAACTTGGTCCTTGGCTTGTTACGATCGGATTGACGTGCAAAGTGTTCGCCGATTATCCCTGCAAGGGCATTGATCTCTGT
>JBOFLW010000025.1:0-9472 GCA_051658065.1 Cetobacterium sp. | reverse complement strand
TCCAAAACTAAAAAATCTATTATTGCTTCTGGATATTTTTTCTTTAACTCTTTTAGTACAGGAGTTGTTAGTATTACATCTCCTATCGAACTCAGTCTTATAATTAAAACTCTCAATTTATTTTCCCTTTCTTCGTATTCCTTTTTTTATTCTTCCCAACCAATGTAAGTAGCTATTTAAAGCTTTTGCTATTTTATAACTTTTAGTTTCTTTATCATAAATATCTATCTCTTCATGACAACTCTCTTCTAAATATATAAATTCATAGGCTTCACCTATTTTTCCATATTTATTCGTACTTAACTTTGCATCTACTAAAAATAATTTGTCTTCTGATATCAAAAAATTATCTAACTGTGAATCTCCGTGTAAAAATCCTTTTTCATGAATTCTTTTTAACTCTTCATTCACTAAATCTAAATTTTCTAATTTTGCTGATTCTCCATTTATAAAGGAGGTTACTAAAAACGAATCAAAGCTCATTCCAAAAACTTTTTTTTCCCAATACATAATTGGTTTAGGTCCGTTAAAACCATTTTCTAATATCCTAAAATAATTTTCATATTCTCTTTTACTTTCACTACCTCTAAATAAAGAGATTAATCTTTGCCATTTTTTAAGATTTTTTTCTTTTGGAATTTTATACACATATTGTTGATCTTCAATTTCTAAAAGAATAACATAGCTTCTATTATCATCTTTTAATACTTTTAATAACTTATAGTCTTTATTTTTTATTCTATTTGGTAATGTAAAATCTAAACATTGATTACAAACTACTTTTTCCATAATCACCTCTTTAACTTTTCTATAATTTTTGTATAAGCTAATTCTGGTTTTATTTCTAACATACATTTAAAATGACCTTTTGGGCATTTATTTCCGCCATGAATTGAACATGGTCTACATGATAATCCTTCGATTTCTAAAACTTCACTATTTTCGCTCCAAGGAAAAAACCCAAACTCTTTTACTGTAGGTCCAAACAATGCAATAATACTTGTTTCGGGAAATGCTGAAGCTATATGAATTGGAGAAGAATCATTTGTTAATACAACTTTTGATCTTTTTAACACTTCTGCTAATTCTAAAAGACTCGTTTTATCTCTTAAATCTACAACTCCTTTAGGAATATGAATATTTAAAAACAACTCATCTTTTCCACCTATAACCACTACTTTTCTACCATTTTCCATCAACAAATCTATAACGTTATTAAAATACTCCAACGGCCATTTTTTAGTAAACCATTTACTTCCTGGTGCCACTGCAACTACATCTTTACCAATTAAGTTATTATCTATCCAAATTTTTTCAATTTTTTCAATATCTTTTTGACTTTGATATAACTCTATTGGATAATTTTTTCTAATATCCTTCTCTGAATCCTCAAAAAAAGATATTAATTTTTCTACTTCATGTTTTTCTTTAGCATATTTTATTTTATCCGTAAATAAGAATGCACCACTCGCATTACTGTAACCTATTCTTTTTGGTGATCTTGTTAACCAAGATAAAATTGAGCTACGTAGATATCTATGTGGTGTTAACACCATGTTGAAGTTTTCATATCTTAATCTTCTTCCTAAACCTATAAGACCTTTAACTCCAGAATGACTTCCTCTTTTATCATACTCTATTATTTCGTTTAAGTGTTTATTATTTCTTAAAATACTAGCTCCTACTGGAGTTGTTACATAAGTAATTTTTGAATCAGGATATATCTCTTTTATTCTTTTTAATAAAGGAGTTGATAAAACTATATCTCCTATAAAAGCTGTATGTATAATTAATATTTTCAATATTATCTCTCCAGTCTATCTATTATTTCTTGAACTATTTTATTCTCAATCTCTTCTGTGTAAGAATCAAAATTTTTATGTTTATAATTTTCTTTAGCATTTGCATCTGGAACTATATATGTTACATCACTATTTCCAAAAACTCCCCATCTAGTTGGACTTTGAGTTGGTTTTTTGGGATATAATGCTACTATACTTTTTTGTAAAGAACCAGCTATGTGAGTTGGTCCTGTAGAACCTCCAAAATAAACTTTCGATTTATTTATAACTGCACCTATATTTAAAAGCTCTCCTCCATTTGCAAATAGGTAAATTCTTTCTTTTCCTATTTTTTGAATTAAATTTAAACCTCTTTCTTCATCTGAAATATGAGCAGTTATAACTATATCTAAACCATTTACTCTTCCAATAACTTTACTTAAAAGTTGAGCATATTCTTCATCTTTTATATTTTTTGCTGAACCACCCATAAAAGGATTAACAACTAAAACTTTATCTCCTATATTGTTATCTTTGAAAAATTTATCTGCTGATTCTATATTACTGCTATCTAAAAATATTCCTGTATTTATTTCAAATCTTTCTTCAAAAAGTTTTTTATCTAATTTCTTTATCAAATCTAAATTGTACTCAGCTTCATGCTTAATTGATTTTGACCTTTTTTGTAAAACTCCCTTATTAAATGTAAAAAATGATTTTAATTTTGAAAGTGGTCCTATTTTTACTTTAGCTTTACTTGCCCTTACAAGTTGCATAACAAAGTCATCAACATATAGAGCTATAAAAACATCTGCATTAAAATACTCTATCTTTTCTAACAACTCTTTTTGTCTGTACCTATCTATTTGAACAACCCTATTTATGTAAGGTAGATTTTTTACAATATTGTAATTATAATCTCTAACCAAAAGTGTTATCTCTGCGTCAGGATACATTTTTCTAACCATAAAAAAACTAGGAATTGATAATATTAAATCTCCTATTTTATCCGTTCTTGCTATTATTATTTTTTTGTATGTATGAGCCATTTTTATACATCTCCCTTAATTTAAAATATTTTATCATAGAGTATAGTGAGCTTGTAGAAGAGATTACAAATCCTTCGATTCCATCTAAAAACCCTAATCTAAATATATACATTCTTATAAATTTGTATAGTGGATTTATAAATATGTCAAATATACCAACCTGCTTACCTTTTTCATAATAATCTTTTGCACCTTCTGTTGTATATCTATTAAATCTCACAAAATAATCATCCATTGTTAAATATGAATGATGGAATATGTTCTCTTTTATTTTAAAAATTTCTTTATTAGTTATGAACTCTTCATGAACATTATTATCATTAAATTTTCCAGCATCTTTTTTAAAAAGTCTAATTGCATATGATTTCCCCCAACCACCATGCTTCAATTTTTTCCCAAAACAAACTGATAATCTATTTATTTTAAAAACTTCTTTTGATAATGTTAAATCTTTTACTATATCATTTATTTTTTGAAACAACTCTTCTGAAATCTCTTCATCTGCATCTATATTTAAAATCCAATCTCCACTACATTTTTGAATTGCAGAATTTCTTTGAGGACCATAACCTTTCCAAGATTCATTGTAAAATTTTGCTCCAAACTCTTCTGCTATCTCTTTTGTAGAATCTGTTGAACCACTATCTACAATAACTATTTCATCTGCTAAATTTTTAACTGAATTTAATGTTTTTCTTAAAATTTTTTCTTCGTTAAATGTTATCATTGCAACAGATATCTTCATTTTCCACCTCTTTTTTTAGTTTTTCTCTTTTTTAATTATATCAAATAATATGTTAATTTACAAAAAAGTTTTATAATAAAAAAGAGATAAGGTATTTCTACCTTATCTCTATAATTCAAAGAATTACTTAGCTTCTGATGTGAAGTCTAATGATGCAAGTCTTTGATATTGTCTCCATCTTCTTTGAGCCTCTGCTTTGTTTTTAGTAAATAACATCTCTGCATGCTCTGGTTTAGATTTAGCTAATGTAGCATATCTAACCTCTCCCATTAAGTAGTCGTTATAAACATCCCAATTAGGTTCTTTTGAATCTATTTGAAGTGGGTTTTTACCTTCTGCTTCTAGCATTGGGTTATATCTGAATATTGGCCAGTATCCACACTCAGTTGCTTTTTTCATCTCAAGTTGACTGTTACCCATTCCATTTTTTAATCCATGACTTATACAAGGTGCATAAGCAATAATTAATGATGGTCCAGCATAAGCTTCAGCTTCAGCGATAGCTTTTAAGTATTGAGCTTGGTTTGCTCCCATAGATACTTGTGCAACATAGATATGCCCATAAGACATTGCAATTGCAGCTAAATCTTTCTTTTTATTAGGTTTTCCAGCTGAGGCAAATTTCGCTACTGCTCCTGTTTGAGTAGATTTAGAAGCTTGTCCTCCAGTATTAGAATAGATTTCAGTATCCATTACTAAAACATTTACATCATCTGAAGAAGCTAAAACATGGTCTAATCCACCATAACCGATATCATAAGCCCATCCGTCTCCACCGAATATCCATTGTGATTTTTTAACAATATATTGCTTTAAATCTAATAGTTCAGTAGCAACTTCACAGTTACATGCTTCTAACATAGGTACTAATTTATTTCTAACTTCTTTAGTTTTATTTCCATCTGCTCTATTTTGAATCCATTCAGCAAATAGTGCCGCAATCTCTTCAGATACATTAGTCATGTTCTCTTCCATGATTGTTTGAATTCTATCTCTCATAGCCTCTACAGCTGTTGCCATTCCATAACCAAACTCTGCATTATCCTCAAATAATGAGTTAGCCCAAGAAGGTCCTTCTCCACAACTATTAGTTGTATAAGGAGTAGATGGTGCTGATCCTCCGTAAATTGAAGAACATCCTGTTGCATTAGAAATCATCATTCTATCTCCAAATAATTGAGTAATAGCTTTGATGTAAGGAGTTTCTCCACATCCACCACAAGCTCCATGGAATTCAAATAATGGTTGTGCAAATTGTGATCCTTTTACAGTTGCCTTAGACATAAATTCATCTTTGTATGTTACTTTGTTGAATAGGTATTCTGCATTTTCTGCTTCTCCCTTTTCAATTTCTTGACCGATTGGTACCATTACTAAAGCTTTTTCTTTAGCTGGACATACGTTTGCACATAATCCACATCCTGTACAATCTAAAGTTGATACTTGAATTTTATACTCTAATCCTTCTAAACCTTTTCCTACTGGAGTTTTTGTTTTTAACTCGTTTGGTGCTCCTGCTTTTTCTTCAGCTGTCATTAAGAATGGTCTTATAACTGCGTGTGGACAAACATATGAACATTGGTTACATTGGATACAATTTTCTGGCTTCCATTCTGGAACGTTTACTGCTACTCCTCTTTTTTCAAATGCAGTTGTACCGTTTTCAAATGTTCCATCCTCATAACCTAAGAATGTTGAAACTGGTAACTCTTCACCTTTTAAAGCGTTTATTGGTTTTGCAATTTTTTCTACAAATGACTCTAACTTAGTGCTAGTACATCCACATCCTGTGCAATCACAAGCTTGTTTCTCTACTGCAACTTCGTTTGTTAAGTTAGCCCATGCAGGGTCAACGTTAACTTCAACTAACTCTCCAGCTCCTTTATCTACAGCTTCGTAGTTCATCTTAACGATAAGGTCACCTTTTTTAGAGTATGATTTTTCAGCATACTGCTTCATATAAGTTTGAGCTTCTTCGAAAGGAATTACATCCGCTAATTTAAAGAATGCTGATTGCATTATTGTATTAGTTCTTCCTCCTAATCCAATTTCTGCTGCAAGTTTATTTGCATTTATTATGTAGAACTTTGCATTTTTCTCTGCTAAAGCTTTCTTATATGAGTTAGGTAAATGAGCTAAAACTTCCTCTTTATCCCAAACACAGTTTAATAAGAAAGTTCCACCAGTTTTTAAACCAGTTATCATTTCATATTGACTTAAGTATGAAGGCACTGAACATGCTACGAAGTTAGGTGCTGATACTAAATAAGTTGATTTTATTGGATTTTTACCAAATCTTAAGTGTGATCTAGTTGATCCACCAGATTTTTTAGAATCGTATGCAAAGTAACCTTGTGCATATAAATCTGTTTTATCTCCAATTATTTTAATAGAGTTTTTGTTAGCTCCAACTGTTCCATCTGCTCCAAGTCCAAAGAATAAACATTCTCTTACTCCTTCAGCACCTGTTTCAATGTGTGGACCAACCTCTAAAGATTTATAAGTAACATCATCATTGATACCTACTACAAATCCATTTTTTGGTTCTGTTTCTTTTAAGTTATCAAATACAGCTTTCATTTGTGCAGGTGTTGTATCTTTTGAAGATAATCCATATCTTCCACCTACAACTACTGGAGCATTTTCCATTCCGTAGAATAGTCCTCTGATATCCATATATAAAGGTTCTCCAAGAGATCCTGGTTCTTTTGTTCTATCTAATACTGCAATTTTCTTAACTGTTTTAGGGAATACATTAAAGAAGTACTCAGATGAGAATGGTCTGTAAAGATGTACATTTATAAGACCTACTTTTTCTCCTTTTGCTATTAAATGATCAACAGTTTCTATTAAAGTTTCACATACTGAACCCATTGCTATAACAATATGTTCTGCATCTGGTGCTCCGTAGTAATTAAATGGTTTGTAATCTCTTCCAGTTACTTTAGAGATCTCTTCCATATAGTTAGCTACTATAGCAGGTACTGCATCATAGAATTTATTTTGAACTTCTCTTGTTTGGAAGTAAATATCATCATTCTGAGCTGTTCCTTTAGTTACTGGGTGCTCTGGATTTAAAGCTCTTTCTCTGAAAGCTTTAATAGCATCCATATCAACTAAACCTTTTAATACGTCAAACTCCATCACTTCAACTTTTTGAATTTCATGCGAAGTTCTAAATCCATCAAATATATTCATGAAAGGTACTCTAGATTTTATAGCTGCTAAATGTGCAACTCCTGATAAATCCATTACTTCTTGTACCGAACTTTCAAATAACATTGCAAATCCAGTTTGTCTAGCTGCATAAACGTCTTGGTGATCTCCAAAGATTGATAATGCTTGTGCCGCTAACGCTCTTGCTGATACATGTATAACAGATGGTAAAAGTTCTCCAGCTATTTTATACATGTTAGGAATTTTTAGTAATAATCCTTGAGATGCTGTATATGTTGTTGTTAAAGCTCCCGCTTGTAATGATCCGTGAACTGTTCCTGCTGCTCCTGCTTCTGATTGCATTTCTACAACTTTAACTGGAACTCCAAACATATTTTTCATTCCTCTTGATGCCCATTCATCAGTATACTCAGCCATTGGCGATGATGGAGTTATTGGATAGATTCCTGCTACTTCTGTAAAAGCATATGATGCATATGCTGCAGCTTGGTTTCCATCCATAGTTTGCATTTTTTTAGTCATTTGAATTGTCCTCCCTTATTATAATCGACTCTTGAGTCAAACCTATTTTACACATTTCTGACTCAATTGTCAATTAAACTTCTGTTTTTTTAAGAAAATTTAAACTAATTCAACCAAATATAATTTTAAACTGACCATTTTGTTCTTTTATAATTTATTTTGTAGAGTTTACAATCTCGTAAGTATCTCTTGCAATTACTAACTCTTCATTTGTTGGTATCTTGAATGCTTTCACTTTAGAAGTTTCTGTAGTTAAAAGTACATTTCCTTTTTGTCTCTTAGAGTTAACTGCTTTATCTAAGTCAAGACCTAAGAACTCTAATCCTCTTAAAACATCTTCTCTAGTTTTTCCAGAGTTTTCTCCAATTCCACCAGTGAAACATATTGCGTCTACTCCACCCATTTGTGCAGCATAGTTACCTACATATCCTCTGATTTTATAAGCAAACATCTCTTCTGCTAATATAGCTCTCTCGTTTCCTGCTTCTGCTGCCATCTCCATATCTCTACAATCTGAAGATTCTCCGAAGATTCCTAAGATTCCAGATTGCTTGTTCATTCTGTCATCCATTTCTTTATCAGATAATCCTCTTTTGTTCTTTATGAATAAAACTGCTGCTGGATCGATATCTCCACATCTAGTTCCCATCATAATTCCTTGTAATGGAGTTAATCCCATTGTTGTATCAACACATACACCATTTTTAACTGCAGATACTGATCCACCGTTTCCTAAATGACAGATGATTATTTTTGATTCAGCAGGATTTCCTAATAAATCTATAGCTACTCCAGAAACAAACTTATGAGATGTTCCATGGAATCCATATTTTCTAACTTTTAATTCAGTATAATCTTCGTATGGTAAAGCATACATAAATGCTTCTTTTGGAATTGTTTGGTGGAATGATGTATCAAATACTGCTACATTTGGCTTTCCAACCATTAATTCTTGCATAGTTCTTATTCCTAATAAGTTTGCTGGATTATGTAATGGTGCTAACTCAGAACACTCTTCCATAGCTGCCATAACTTCTGGAGTTACTAATACAGATTGAGCAAACTTCTCTCCACCGTGTACAACTCTATGACCTATAGCGTCTATTTCTTCTACTGATTTAATTACTCCATACTCTGGATGTGTAATTGCTTTTATAACTAATTCTAATGCTTCTTTATGAGTAGGCATAGCCTCTTTGATTTCGATTTCGAAGTCATTTGCTGGAGTTTCATACTCCATTTTTGCTCCTTCGATTCCTATTCTTTCACAAAGTCCTATTGCGAAAAGTTCTCCTGATTCAGGATTTAATAATTGGTACTTTAGAGATGAACTACCACAGTTAATAACTAAAACTTTCATTAAATTTACCACCTTAATTTTTTTATTTTTTATTTTTATTCGGTAAGAATATAATTCTTACCGATTTATTGACTTTATTTTTTTATTATTTTCCAGCTTGAACTGAAGTTATTGCAGTTAAATCAACGATATCCTTAACTGAACATCCTCTTGAAAGATCATTTATTGGTGCTGCTAATCCTTGAATTAAAGGACCATAAGCTTCTGCATTAGCTAATCTTTGTACTAATTTGTATCCAATGTTTCCTGCTGCTAAGTTAGGGAATATTAATACATTTGCATTACCTGCAACTTTTGATTCTGGAGCTTTCTTTAATCCTACAGCAGCAACTAAAGCTGCATCTGCTTGTAACTCCTCTTCAAATGCAAACTCTGCATTTCTTTCTCTTAATATTTCTCCAGCTTTCTTAACTACTTCTACTGAATCATGCTTTGCTGATCCTTTTGTAGAGAATGTCATAAGTGCAACTTTTGGCTCTATTCCAGCTACTGAAGCTGCAGTTTGAGCTGCTTCTGATGCGATATCAGCTAATTGCTCTGAAGTTGGCTCAGGTATTACAGCACAATCTCCAAATATTAAAATTTCTCCGTAAGTTTCTACGTTATGCTTTAATTCCATCATAAATACTGAAGATACAGTTTTTACTCCTGGTTTAGTTCCAACAACTTGTAATCCTGCTCTTAATACATTTGCTGTAGGTGAATCTGATCCTGAAACCATTCCAGCTACATCTCCCATTTTAACCATCATAGCACCAAAGAAGTTAACATCTGTTGTTAATAATCTCTCTGCTTCTTCTGGTGTCATTCCTTTTTTAGCTCTTAATTCACAAAGCTT
>JBOFLW010000024.1:0-1001 GCA_051658065.1 Cetobacterium sp. | reverse complement strand
AGTGGTAAAGATGTTGAAGTGGCGCACTTTGATACAGACTCGGGCACGTGCGGAATTGATAACAGGGCCTCTGCGAGCATGTCTCCACATAAGACAGATTTCAAAGGGGCACTTGTCGAAGAGAAAAGAGTCATTCGGGGTTTTGAAGGGGCAAGGGTTTACACTATCTACAAGGGTACTCTTGTTATTTCGATAGAAGATGATGAAGGAAAAATTGATGAAGTCGAAATTCCGAATTCGTACTATGTGCCTACATGCCCTTACCGAATTATCAGTCCTCAGCATTGGGCCCAGGAAGTAAAAGATACTACGGATGATGGAACCGGATGCATAACCTACAGTGACAGGGCAATCTTATTTTGGCGAGGAGGCACACGGAAGAAGACAGTGGAAATCGATAAGCAGAACGTTTTTACGTTTCATCTACCATCCGGATATTCCAAGTTTCATGCTATGTGTGCAACATGCAAGATCGACCCATGGGCAGAAGATGATGAGCCAGGAACAGTGGAACAGACAGAATTGGTGTGTCAATTTATTCATCCAGAACGAGATGACCCGGAGAACAGGGATCCAGAGCTCATAAGTAAAGTCCAGAGGTTCTATCCCAACAACCTGCAACGAAAGGAGAATGACTGGGCAAATGAGAAAGTGACTCCAGCTACAGAAACGGAGACACAAGTGCAGAAAGTGGTTGGTCCAAGAGAGCAAGCGAATGTACAGAATGGAGAACCAGAGAATCTTTTCGATCTGAATGGAAACAGTGAGGCGAATGACCCAGTGACTGAGGAAAATCTACAAACGGCTGCAAATAACGATTCAGCAGAACTTCTACGGTATCATCACAAGTTTGGACATATTTCGTTTGCAAGACTCCAAGCAATGGCTAAGCAAGGGACTCTTCCTGCAAGACTAGGAAAATGTCCGATCCCTTTGTGTGCAGCATGTTTCTACGGAAAAGCAACCAAGCGACAAACACGTACGAAGGCCCCAGTATCAAT
>JBOFLW010000023.1:0-16062 GCA_051658065.1 Cetobacterium sp. | reverse complement strand
GCGACATACGTATTACCGCGGCTGCTGGCACGTATTTAGCCGTCGCTTCTTCTGTTGGTACCGTCACTTTCTTCTTCCCAACTGAAAGCACTTTACAATCCGAAGACCTTCATCGTGCACACAGAATTGCTGGATCAGACTTTTAGTCCATTGTCCAATATTCCCCACTGCTGCCTCCCGTAGGAGTAAGGGCCGTGTCTCAGTCCCCTTGTGGCCGTTCACCCTCTCAGGCCGGCTATCCATCGTTGCCTTGGTGGGCCATTACCCCACCAACTAGCTAATGGAACGCAAGACTCTCTCTCGGCGCATATAGCTTTCATGAGTTTCCCATGCGAGAATCTCATAATATCCGGTATTAGCTGTCGTTTCCAACAGTTGTCCCAGTCCGAGAGGCAAGTTTCTTACGCGTTACTCACCCGTCCGCCATCCTCGCTACCCGAAGGTAACTTGAATCGACTTGCATGTGTTAAGCATTCTGTCAGCGTTCATCCTGAGCCAGGATCAAACTCTTCATTCAATATATTTTAAGTCCTTAGACTTTCTTACACCTTTTAACCATTTAAATGGTTTTGCCATTACTGGCATTTTGTTGTTTTCACAACTTCTGACTATTTTCTCTATTCGGTTGTTAATGTCCTTTTATTTGTGTTGCAGTTTTGCTGCTAACAGAAATAATCTTATCATAATTTTAATTTTCCGTCAACAACTTTTTTTATTTTTTTAAAATTTGTTTTTCTTTTATTTCTAATTCCTCTAAAAAAATCAAACCGTCTTCTAATAATTTTTTTAAAACATCTTTATAAAATTCATTCCCTAAACTAAACTTTAATGTTTCACCATAAGCCATAATTAAAGGAACATAGTCATCTTCTATAAACCCATCTGGATTTTTTCTTCTAAATGCTGATGTTTTAGATAACTCTTTATTTATACAAGGTGTATCATAATAATCTTCAATTGTAAATCCTGTTGTAAAATCATCTGGAACTGTTATATATAAAATACTATTATCATCTTCCGATATTATATCTATAGGCCAAAGACTACAAACTAAAGGTTTTTTATGAACTATCTCTTCTGCACCTAATTTTTTTTCTAAGCATATTGAATGAATTGAGCATAGTGTAGATTCATTTTTAGGTTTAAATGAACATGTACATAAAGATATTTCGTTTTCTACAACCTCTTCTGGAACCATACAATCATCTTCTGATATACTATTTAAAATAGTTTCTAGTTCATATCCATTTTCAAGTAAAATATCTATATTTTTTGTTTTTTTATTATAACTTTCTAAGTTTTCTTTTATAAATTCTCTAGTTTGCTTTTCGTAAATCATTGGATTGTCAGCACAGCAAGGATCTTGGCATTTAAAACAATCAAAATTAGCTAAATTTGAAAACGAACCGTAATCAACCAATGCTTTATATTCTTCTCCTCTTATCAATACTTTAGTTTCTATAAAATCTACTCTTTTAAAATGCTCTTTTAGCATAAATTCTCTTTCTTCTGGAACTTTATAAACCGCTTCACCTTTCGGATGATTTAAAAATAAAAAATAATTCATAATTTCTCCTCTAATTTTTAAATATAACGATATTATTTTAACATAACTTACATTTTTTTTACAGTTTTTATAATTTTTAATTTATCTTTTAATTTAGTATTGTTTTTATTTTTTAGTTATAGTAATATAGTATATATAATAAATTATTATTAGATTCTTATTTAGGAGGATTCATTTTGAACAAAAAAATAGGTTTGCAACCAGGAACTCTTCTGTATACGGGTAACCGTCATATCACAACAGAAATTCCTATAACACACTACACTTACAATCAAGAAAATTTTAAAAAAGATTCATTCATCTTTGAAGAAAATCTTCTTATTGATTTACACAACTCTCATGTTAATTGGATTAACATTGGTGGTATTCATAACATTGATCTTATCAAGAAAGTTGGTGAAGTTTTTAAAATTGATTCTTTAATTTTAGAAGACCTTTTAAACAACTCTCAAAGACCAAAATTAGAAGTTAGAGATGACTATATCTTTATAACTTTAAAAATGATTTCACTTTCAAAAGAAAAACACAAATACGAATATGAACAAGTTTCTTTTGTTCTATTCTCAAATCTTTTGATAACTTTCCAAGAAAATCCTTTTGATGTTTTTGACAGCATCAGAAATAGAATTGAAAAATCTTCTGGAAGATTAAGATCGAAAAGAGAGGGTTACTTAACTTACTCTTTAATAGATAGAATAATCGATAACTATTTCTTAATAATTGAAGACTTAGAAGAAAGATTAGATAATTTAGAAACTAGAGTTACTACTGACCCTAGAAAAACTGATTTTGATGCAATTTTAGAATTAAAAAAAGAACTTCTTCATTTTAGAAAAGCTGTTGCTCCTTTAAAAGAAGTTTCTGCAAAATTTAAAGATTCAGATATTAAAGAATATTTAGGTGAAGATATTGATATCTATTTAAGAGATTTACAAGATCATATCATTATTGCAAATGAATCAAATGATGCTCTTTCAAATAGAGGAAACGAACTTCTTCAACTTTACCATTCTACTATAAGTACTGGAATGAATGAAATTATGAAAGTTTTAACTATGATATCTACTATCTTTATACCTCTTGGATTCTTAGCAGGTCTTTATGGAATGAATTTTGAATATATGCCTGAATTAAAATTAGAATATGGATATTACTCTTTATTAACTCTTATGGCTATTATAATTCTTGGAACTGCTGTGTTCTTTAAAAAGAAAAAATGGTGGTAATTAATTATATATAAACTTTAAATTTTATTCAAAGGAGGATTTTTACAAATGGAACAAACATTAACAACTTTCATCAATGAATTTACTGCTGCACTAGCTAAATCAGCACCTATTTTTATAAAAAAAGTAGTGTTTTTAGCTATTTTATGGACAACTTACAAACCTGTTAAAGGTTTCCTTATGAAAGCCTTTAATAAATTTTTATCTTTAAAGAAATTAGATGAACTTTTAATTCACTTTTTAGATTCTTTCTTAAGTATCATTATAATAATTTTCTATGCATTAAATGTTATTCAAATTCTTGGAATAGAGATGACTTCAATACTAGCTCTTCTTGGTTCTATCGGTATCGGTATCGGACTTGCTTTGAAAGGAAGTTTATCTGACTTAGCTGGTGGAATGCAAATTCTTGCTTCTAGGTACTTCACTAAGGGAGATTATATTATAACTTGTGGTACTGAAGGTATTGTTCAAAGAATTACTTTCTTATACACTGTATTACATACTATTGACAATAAATTTGTTGTTGTTCCAAACGGTAAACTTTCTGCAGAAGTTATTATTAATGCTGGTGCTAATAGTGAAAGAAGAGTTGATTCAGTATTCTCTGTTTCTTATGACACTTCTATAGACCAGGTTAAAGAGATTTTAACTAATATTGCTAAAGAGCACAAATTAATTCTTCAAGATAAAGATATCTTTGTTAGACTTAGCAAACATAATGCTAGTTCTCTTGATTTCACTATGAGAGTTTGGGCTAAAAAAGAAAACTATTGGGATGTTTTCTTTGATTTACAAGAACTTGTTAAAAAGAAATTTGATCAAGAAGGAATTGAAATTCCATATAACAAACTTGATGTTTATCAAAAGTAATATAAAATTAAAGAGACTTTCTTTTTTGAAAGTCTCTTTTTTATTCTAACGAAATAAATATATCTTCTTTTGTTTGCTCTTCTTTAATTTCAAAATATTCTGGATTTTCAGCTTCTAATTTTTTTAATTTTAAAAGTGTTCTTCCTAAGTGGTGTTCTAGCATCCCTCTTAATTTTTCTATATCTTTTTTCTCTAAGGCTTCTAATATCTCTTCGTGTTCTTCAACAACTGATATATCACTAGTTTTATTTTTAGCATTTAAAACTCTAACTCTTTGATAATGACCTGTTCCATTTGAAGCTAATTCCCAAAGACCTGGTATTTCAGCTTTTTCAAATATCATTTTATGAAAATCATTATCCATTTTATGAAATTCTAAGTAATTTCTATTACCTTCACAATAAATTCTTTGGATTTTTATACTTGTTTTCAAATCTTCTATAAATCCTTCATCTAACTTTTCAATCACTCTTTCAAATGCTGCTGTTTCTAAAGCTACTCTTAAAACTTTTGCTTCCAAAACTTTTTGAGCACTAATTTTTGTTACAAAAGTTCCTTTTTGTGGAATGCTTTCTATTAATTGATCATGCTTTAATAAAATTAAAGCTTCTCTAATTGGAGTCCTACTCATTCCAAGTTTTTCTCCTATAACTTTTTCACTTAATTCACTTCCTGGTTTTAAATTTAACTCAAAAATATTTCTTTTCAATATTTTATAAGCATAAGCTGAATTACTATTCTCTCTTGACATTCTCTCTCCTTTTCTATAAAAAATGGGGTAATCTCTACCCCATTTGTCATTATAAATTATAGCTCAAATCCGTATGGTAATAACTCTTCCATCGTCATTATTTTATAATCTTTTTTAGTATTTCCTAAAATAATAATTATATCTTCTGAAGCAAACTCTTTTATAACCTGTCTACAAGCTCCACAAGGACTCACTGGTCCAGTTGTATCAGCTACTACTGCAAGCAACTTTATTTTTCTCATTCCTTTACTTGCTGCTGCAAATATAGCACTTCTTTCTGCACAGTTTGAAAGTCCGTATGAAGCATTTTCTATGTTAGCACCTGTTGTTTCTTCACCGTTTTCATCAACTAAAACTGCACCTACTAAAAATTTTGAATATGGAGCATACGCTTTTTCTCTAACTGAAATAGCTTTATCTAAGTATTCTAAAATTGTTTTTTCATCTATTTTCATCATCTGAATTATTCTCCTATGCTCTCTAAAGCTATCTCTACCATCTCTTTTAATGTTGTTTGTCTCTCTTCAGAAGTTGTTTCCTCACCAGTTACTAAACAATCTGAAATTGTTAATATTGTTAAAGCCTTAGCATTATATTTTGCTGCTATTGTATAAAGAGCTGCTGTTTCCATCTCTACACATAAAACTCCAAAATCTGCCCATTTTTTATAAGCTTCAAAATTATCTCCATAAAACTCATCTGCTGTTAATACATTTCCACCTTTTACTGGTATACCTTTAGCTGATGCTACTGATGCAGCTTTCATAAACAGTCCAAAATCTGCTGTTGGTGCATAGTCTGCTCCTCCGAATCTTAATCTATTCATACCTGAAGTTGTAGAAGATGACATTGCTAAAATTACATCTCTAACTTTAACATCTTTTCTGTAAGAACCAGCTGTTCCAACTCTTATTAAATTCTTTACACCATACTCTCTTATAAGTTCATTTACATATATAGATATTGATGGCACTCCCATTCCTGTTCCTTGAACAGAAACTTTTTTACCTTTATAAGTTCCTGTATAACCATACATTCCTCTTACTTCATTATAACAAACAACATCTTCTAAAAAAGTTTCTGCTATCCATTTTGCTCTCAATGGATCTCCTGGTAATAAAACCGTTTCTGCTATTTCACCTTGTTTAGCTCCAATATGTACGCTCATAATTTCCTCCTGATTTTCGTTTTTATATCTTAATTAGTTTGATATTTTATTAGCAAAACTTCCAGTTAATGATGTTTTTCCTAATAGTAGCTCTTCTATTGTTGCTGCTATTGTACTAAAGCTTTCTCGAATCTCTAAATTTACATTATTTTTTAAATTTTTTCCGTATACTAATAGAGGAATATACTCTCTTGTATGGTCACTTCCTTTATATGTTGGGTCGCATCCATGATCTGCTGTTAAAATTAACATCTCATTTTCTTTTAAATTTCCCATTATTTCTGGAAGATAATTATCAAACTCTTCTAGAGCTAACTTATAACCTTTAGGGTCTCTTCTATGACCAAATTTCATATCAAAATCTACTAGATTTGTAAAAATCAATCCTTTTGTATCCTTCTTTAGTTCTTCTATTGTTTTTAAAATTCCATCTAAATTATCTTTGTTAGTTCCTCTGCTTTCAGTTAAACCAACACCTGCAAATATATCACTTGTTTTACCTATTCCTATAACATCTAAATTAGCTTTTTTTATTCTATCAAGCATACTCTCTTCTGGTGGTTGAACAGAATAGTCATGTCTATTTGCTGTTCTAATAAAATCTCCAGCTTTTTTACCCCTAAAAGGTCTTGCTATAACTCTTGCAACTGGTGATAATTTTTTACAAATTTCTAACGCTTTTTCACACGCAGAGTATAACTCCTCTAAAGATATTAACTCTTCATTTGCTGCAATTTGAAGTACTGGGTCTGCTGAAGTATAAAGAATCCAATCTCCTGTCCCTAATTGCTGTTCTCCATAAACATCTAAAACTTCAGTTCCTGAATATGGTAAGTTACAAATTATCTTTCTTCCAGTTTCTTTTTCTATAGCATCTAAAGTTTCTTTTGGAAATCCATTTGGGTAAGTTGGAAAAGCTTCTTCTTGAACTATTCCTGCTATTTCCCAATGACCTGTCGTTGTGTCTTTTCCTTTTGATAATTCAGCAGCTTTTCCATATGCTCCTTTAGCATTCGTTACTGTATCTACACCTAAAATTTCTGAAATATTTCCTAATCCAAGCTGTTCCATATTTTTTAAGTTCAATCCACCTGTTGTTAGTGCTATATTCCCTAAAGTGTTTGTACCTTCATCTCCAAATTCTTTTGCATCTGGTAAAGCTCCTATTCCAGCACTATCTAAAACTATTAGTGTAACTCTTTCTATTCTCTCCATACTTCACTCTCCTTTTTTAGGTATATAAAAGGCTGATCAAAATTGATCAGCCCCCATTTTTATTATTTATCGTTTACTTTGATTTCTCCAGCTACTAATTTAGCTTTAATCTCTTCAAACTTTTGAAGTTTTTCTGCACCTATAATCTCTTTTGTAAATTCGAAATTAGTTACTCCAACTCCATTTTCTTTTGCTCCGTAAAGAGCTAAACCAGAATCAAATTTTCCAGCTATTAAATCTTTAATTGTATCATAAACTCCAACATCAACATTTTTAATCATTGATGTTAAAACTGTTCCTGGCTCTACACCATCTTGATTTGAGTCAACTCCAATAGCAAAAACTCCCTTTTCTTTTGCTGCTGCAATAACTCCCATTCCTGTTCCACCAGCTGCATGATAAATTACATCTGCACCTTGATTTATCTCAGAAACAGCATTTTCTTTTCCTCTAACTGGATCGTTAAATGGATTTGGTCCTGTTGTATAAACAGATAAGAACTTAACACCTGGATTTACATACTCTGCACCTTGTTTAAATCCTACTTCAAATTTCTTAATTAAAGGATTTTCCATTCCACCAACAAATCCTACTGCATTATTTTTTGTCATCAATCCAGCTATAACTCCCACTAAGAAAGACCCCTCTTCCTCTTTGAAAATTAATGATTTTACATTTGGTGCATCAATTACATCATCAATCATTAAGAACTTTACATCATCATAATCTGCTGCAACAGCTCTTGCTGACTCTGTCATTTGGAATCCAGTAGCTATTATTAAATCATACCCAGCTTCTGCATATTCTCTTAAGAACTCTTCATCCTCAGCAGGTGAAGTTGGTTCTACATACTTAAAATCAATCCCTAAATCTTTTTTTGCTGACTCTAACCCTCTGTAAGCAGCATCATTGAATGACTTATCCCCTAGTCCACCAGTCGAAAGAACAATTCCAACCTTTAATGGCTTTGCTGCAAATAAACCAATTGCTAACATCATCGACATAATAAAAGTAACTACTTTTCTCATCAATACCCTCCTAATTAACTTTATACTAGTAGAATTTTAACATAATTTTAACTCAAATAAAAGATTTTTTTATGATTACCTCATCATTTTTCCTAAAGTATATATTAATTCGTCGATTACTCTGTTCTCTTCATTATTTTTTATACCTGATACAACACACTTTCTTAAATGCTCTTTTAATATTAATTTTGCAATTCCATCGAGTGCTGCTTTTGCTGAAGATATTTGATTCAAAACATCATCACAACTATTTTCTTCCTCAACCATTCTTTTAATTCCTCTTATTTGTCCTTCTATTCTATTAGCTCTTGCAATGAGTTTTTTTTTATCTCCACATATTTTATTTGAACAATGTTCCTCCATAAAAACCTCCATAAAAAAAATCCACTTCAAAAGTGGATTCCTATTTTTCTAACTCCACAGTTACTTTTAATCTTTTAAGTCCTGTTTGAATAGCTTTTATTTTAAATTTACTGATACCTTTTATTTCTAAAAGCTCTTCTGTTGAAGCTTCTTGTACTTTTGATAAACTTCCATAATTATTTATTATTTTTTCTATATCTCTTTTTGTAAGTTTTGTTATTTTATCTAGTATTCTATAACCTTTAGGAGAAACTCTATTTCCTAAAGCAGAATATGTTTTTCCATAATCTAAAACAGCAGAAAGTTTTTCCAACTCTTTCAAATCATCATCATTTATTTTAGAAAGTCTATCTGTTATCTCATTAAAATCAAATGGAGCATTTGAATGATTCCAATAATCTCTTAAGAAATCCTCTTTTTCACTTTCTATATCTTGAATTAAATCATTCAGATGAAGTTTTACAAGTCTTCCATCAACACCTAATTCTGTCATATAGTTATTCATTTCACTGAAAATTCTTGTTACTTTTTCAAATCTTTGAAGAACTACAGTTACTTCATAAAGTGTAACTAAATCATCTAACTCTAATATTGTTAAGTTACTTAAAGCCTTATCTAATACAAAACGATAACGTTCTAAGGTATTTAATCCTTGTGAAGCTTCACTCATTAAATCTGTTGTACTTTTAAGTCTATGCTTCATTTCACCTTTATAAATTGTTACAACTTTTTTTCTTTCTGAAACAGCTATAACTAATTTATCTGTTTGTTTTGCTACTCTTTGAGCTGTTCTATGTCTTGTTCCACTCTCATTTGTAGAAAACCTCATACTAGGTTGTAAATGCACATTTGCTGAATAGATTTTTGTTATATCAGAATCTAATATTATCGCTCCATCCATTTTGCAAAGTTCAAATAATTTTTCTGGCATATATTCACAATTTATTTCAAATCCACCATCCATTATTTTTTGAACTTCTGGGTCTAATCCAACAACTATTAGAGCTCCCATTTCACCATCTAAAACATTGTATATACCCTCTCTCAACTTTGTCCCTGGAGCCAACAGAGAAAGAATTTCTAAGAATTCTGGGTTATTCATCTTTGCTCATCCTTTCTAAAAATTCTTCTAAATTTTTCAAATATATTATTTTTAATTTATAACTATTTTTTTCAATCTCTTTTTGATTAGTCTCTGGAACATAAACACCTTTAAATCCTAATTTTTCTAACTCTCTCAATCTTCTATCTATAAAGAATGCTTTTCTAATCTCACCTCTTAATCCAAGTTCTCCTATCGCTGCTATTTTTTGACTAATTGCAACATTTTTATATAAAGAAACTATTGATATAAGAGCACCTAAGTCTGCTGCAGGGTCATTTATAGAAAGTCCTCCAGGTATGTTAATAAATAAATCTTTCATTCCTAAATTCAATCCCATTCTTTTCTCTGCTATTGCGACTAAAATTTGCATTCTATTTCTATCAAAACCTTGAACAATTCTTTTCGGAATTCCAATTGTGCATTCTGTTAGTAACGTTTGGATTTCTAATAAAAATACTTTCGTCCCTTCTAAAACAGGTACAACCATACTACCTATATTTTTTTCATCCCTTTCACTTAAAAAAAACTCAGAAGAGTTTTTAACTTCATGAATTCCTGTATCTTCCATACTAAAAACAGCTAACTCATTTGTTGAACCAAATCTATTTTTTAAACTTCTTAAAATTCTATAAAATAAACCCTCTTCTCCTTCAAAATGAAAAACAGCATCCACCATATGTTCTAGTAATTTAGGTCCTGCAACTTTTCCATCTTTTGTGATGTGTCCAACTATAAAAAATGAAACTTCATTTTTCTTAGCTAACTCTATTATTTTTAGAGTACACTCTTTTATTTGAGTAGGAGTCCCAGGTATTGAGTCAACTTCTGAATTATACAACGTTTGAATCGAATCAACAATAACTATTTTAGGTTTTTTAGTAATTACATATTCATAAATAGTTTGTATGTCTGTTTCTGACATCAAATATAAATTTTCTGAATTTATACCCAATCTTTCTCCTCTAGACTTAATTTGAGCTGGTGATTCTTCACCAGATACATATAAAACATCTCCATATTCTGTATATTCTTTTGCTGTTTGTAATAGTAATGTTGATTTTCCAATTCCTGGATTTCCAGTTATCAGAACAACTTCCCCTTTTACTAAACCTCCACCTAAAAGTCTATCAAATTCTGAAATTTTAGTTTTATATCTAAAGTTTTTTTCTAATTGAATGTTAGCAAAGGAAACTACTTTTTCTTGAATATTAACGAGTGATTTCGTAGATGATTTTATATTTTTTGCAGCTACTGGAGATATTTCAATCTCTTCATCAAAAGTTCCCCATTCTCCACAATTTTCACATTTCCCCATCCACTTAATTGTTTTGTATCCACACTCGCTACAAACATAAAAACTCTTTGCCTTTGCCATTCTTACTCCTCAAATCTTTTTTTTATCTTTTCAATTACGTAATCATCTAAATAATTATCTAATTTTCCATTGTATAAAGCTAGTTCTCTAACGATAGAAGAGCTTACATATAAGTATTCTTTTGAAGATGGAATGAAAATAGTCTCTATCTCACCATTTGATATATCATAATTTCCATATGCTAATGATAATTCATATTCATAATCCATTACAGCTCTTAAACCTCTAATTATATATTTGCAATCTATCTCTTTCATGTAATCTGCTAAAAGACCTGTATGTTCAATAACTTCAACATTATCTAAATCTTCTAAAACTTTTTGAACCATCTCTTTTCGTTCATCCAAAGAGAATAATGTTTTTTTAGCACTATTATTTAGCACAGCTACAATCAATTTATCAGTCATTTTACTAGCTCTTCTTATTATTTCACTATGCCCTTTAGTTATTGGATCAAATGTTCCTGAATATAAAGCTAATTTCATCTTAATTACCTAACTTTCTAATATTATTTCATAATCTTTTAAAATATCTCTATTTTTAGTAGTTACTTCAATTTTTTTTCCTGATTTTTGTAAAAGAGCTTTTATAAAATCTAAATATATTAAATCTATTTTCTCTTTAACAGATTCTTTTGTAATTATCTTTACACCTTTTATATCTTTTTCATTAACAATCTCTTTTAATTCCTTTATAATGCTTTCTACAATAGCTCTACTACCCTTTATTTTTCCTGTTCCTTTACACATTGGACATTCATCTTGAAAATAGTAACTCAATGGTTTTCCTAATCTTTTTCTTGTCATCTCTACTAATCCTAAATCAGTAAAATGTATTATATTAGTTTTGACTCTATCTTTAGCTAAATTTTCTTCTAGAACTTTTAGAACCTTAACTTTGTCTTCTTCTACTTTCATATCTATGAAATCAATTATTATAATTCCACTTAAATTTCTTATACGTAGCTGTCTTGCTATCTCTTCAGCTGCTTCTATATTAGTTTTTACAACAGTTTCTTCTAAATTTAGGCTACCTATATTTTTACCTGTATTAACATCTATACTTACCAATGCTTCAGTTTTTTCAATAACAATTGAACCACCACACTCTAAATATGTTGTTTCTTCTAAAGATTTTTCTATCTCTTTTTGAATATTATACTTTTGAAATATCTCTTCTTCTTCTGAATACAGCTTCACTTTTATTTTAGAATCACCCTCTGTAAAAGCTATTATATAATCAATTATCTCCCAATAAACAGCTTCATTATCAACTATTATTTCATCAATATCATTTCCAATTATATCTCTAAGAACTTTGCTTACAATACCATTATCTTTATATAATAAATCACCTGTTTTAGAAGTTTTTATTTTTATTTCAACCTCTTCCCATTTTTTTATTAAATAAAGCAACTCTTTTTCAAAATGATACAAACTTTTTCCTTCTGCAGCTGTTCTAATTATGACACCCATTCCATGAGGAACTATTTCAGAAAATAATTTTTCCAATCTTTCACGTTCAACTTCATCTTTAATTTTTTTTGATATTGCTATATGATTGTTATTTGGCATAAGCACTAAAAATTTTCCTGGAATTGTATGATGTGTTGTAACTCTAGCACCTTTACTTCCTCTTGGGTCACTTAAAACTTGAAGAATTACATCATCACCAATTTTTAAAAGTTCATCTATCGGTTTCTGATTATTGAATATACCTGCTAAATATTTTTCTTCAAAATCTCTTAAATCTTTTACATATAGAAATCCATTTTTTTCAAGACCTATATTTACAAATGCAGATTCCATCCCAGGAAGGACATTAGCAACTTTTCCTTTGTAAATGTTACCATTTAAAGTCCCTTCGCCCTCTCTTTCAATATGAATCTCCATAAGTTTTCCATCTTCTAAAATTGCTGCTCTAGTTTTAAAATTATTCGTATTTATTACTATCTGGTTCATCTATCTCTCCCCTAAGAACCTGTTTCCACGAGTAAATATTTTCATTCACTTTCATTAAATTTAAATCTAATGTATTATTAATTTTTATTTTTAAATTCTGACCGAATTTTTCTCTATTAATCTTATTTATACCTACAACTCTGGAAACATTCTTTTCATTTGTCTCTATTTCTAGTTTATTTTCAACCATGAATATCTTTTTTAAAAAATCATAATATATCTCTCCAACTACTAGTTCTCTAAAAGCTGGATGAAAAGGTCCCCCTAAAACATTTTCATTGTCATTTAAATCATCTGTTGGTTGTAATCCAACTCTAACAATATTTATATTATTATATTCTAAAAGAGCATATATTTTTTTACATCTTTGAACTGCCTCATCTAAAGTTAAAGGTTTATACTTACCCTCTTTAAACATATCAGCCATCTCTGTTTCTTTTATAACTAAAGTTGGATATATTCTTGCTATCTCTGGATTTAATTGGACAGTTTTTTTTGCACTTATATAATCACTCTCATCTGTTGAACCTGGTAATCCTAGCATAAGTTGTATTCCTAACTCGATTCCAGCTTCTTTTATTAATTTAGATGCTGTTGAAACTTTTTCAATTGGATAAAATCTATGTGTCTGTCTTAAAACTTCTTCGTCTAAAGACTGAACTCCTAACTCTACAGTTGTAACTCTATATTTTTTAAGAATACTAATTATCTCACTATTTATATAATCTGGTCTAGTTGAAATTCTAATTCCATCAATTAAACCATTTTTTATATATTCATAAACTACAGATAAATATTCCTCTTGCAACTTTATAGAAATTCCTGTAAAAGTTCCACCAAAAAAAGCCACCTCTTTCTTGGATTTTTTTGGAAGAGTTTTTAAGTACGATTCGATTATATTTTTAATATCTTCTGTAGTAACATCCGTTTCTCTACCATTTATTTTTTTCTGATTACAAAAAACACAGTCATTTGGACACCCAAAATGACTAATGAAGATTGGAATGTTATAGTGTTTCATAAAGTTTTACTCCTAATTTTTTACAAATATCTTTTGCTGCTGATTGCTCGGCACTTTTTTTGTTTTTTCCTTTTCCATAACCTTTTAAATTTTCATTTATAACAGCTTCAACTTCAAATATTTTTAAATGATCAGGACCCTCTTCTTTTACAATTCCATAAGCTGGGATAATTTTATATTCCTTTTGGCTATACTCTTGTAAAATTGTTTTGAAATCTAGTATATCCTCATTTTCATTTACATGCTCTATTGGATGTCTTAAATATTTCATAGCTATATCTTTTGTTGTTACAAAATCTGAATCTAAATAAATAGCTCCTAAAATAGCTTCAAATACATCTCCTAATATTGAGTTTCTTTCTCTACCACCTGTTAATTCTTCACCTTTACTAAGCATTAAATATTGTCCAAAATTAAGTGTTTTTGATATTTTTGCCAATACTGGCTCACTAACTACCATAGCTTTTAGTTTTGCTAAATCCCCTTCTAGAGCATTGGGATAAGTTTTATATAGATGTTCTGTAACAATAAGATCTAGAACTGCATCTCCTAGCAGCTCTAGTCTTTCATTATTTAATTTTCTATATTTAGCGTGTTCATTTCCAAAAGATCTATGGATAAGTGCATTTTTTAACAGGTCTTTATTTTTAAAAACATAACCTATTTTATCTTCTAATTCTAGATATGATCTTTTCACTTATCTCTCCTTTTACTATTTATATTTTCTCATCGCTATTACAGCGTTATGACCACCAAAACCTAATGAACTTGACATTCCAACCTCAATATCTCTTTTAACCATAACGTTTGGAGTATAGTTTAAATCTAAATTTTCATCAGGATTATCTAAGTTTATTGTTGGAGGTACTACTCCTTCAAATATAGATAAAGCTAAGATTACTCCTTCAATTCCTCCAGCAGCTCCTAATCCATGTCCTGTAGCTCCTTTAGTTGAAGATACGTTCATTGAGTAAGCTGATTTTCCGAAAGCCTCTTTTATAGCTGCTGTTTCGTTTCTATCGTTTGCTGGTGTTGAAGTTCCATGAGCATTAATATACCCAACCTCTTCCTCTTTTATATCTCCTTGTTCCATAGCCATTTTGAAAGCTCTAACTGCTCCCTCTCCACCTTCAGATGGTGAAGTTATATGATAAGCATCACAAGTTTCTCCATACCCTACTACTTCAGCATAAATTTTAGCTCCTCTAGCCTTTGCTGATTCTAACTCCTCTAAAATAACAACTCCTGCTCCCTCTCCCATTACAAATCCATCTCTATCTGCTGTAAATGGTCTTGAAGCTCTTTGTGGATCATCATTTCTTGTTGATAAAGCTTTCATATTTGCAAAAGCGTTTATTGCAAATTTTGTAATACAAGCTTCTGTTCCACCTGCTATCATAGCATCTGTTTTTCCAGATTTAATCATTTCAAAAGAGTCACCTATAGAGTGTGTTCCTGCAGCACACGCTGTTACAACCGCTTTGTTTGGACCTTTAGCACCAAAGTATATTCCTACATTTCCAGAAGCCATATTATTTATCATAGCTGGAATTGTAAATGGAGATATTCTTCTAGCTCCTTTTTCTAACATTGTTCCATATTGCTCTTCAAAAACTTCTATTCCACCAATTCCTGAAGATACAATAGTACCTACTTTAGTTGCATTATTTTCATCTATAACAAGACCTGAATCTTCTAATGCCATTTTTGTAGCGGCAATAGCAAATTGAGTATTTCTTGCTAATTTTTTCACTTCTTTCTTTTCGATTCCAAATTGAATTGGATCAAAATCAGTAACCTCTCCTGCTATTTTAACAGCACTCTCTGTTGTATCGAAAGATATAATCTCCTTTATTCCACAATTTCCAGCTTTTATAGCATTCCAAGACTTTTCTGTCCCTGTTCCTAGTGAAGTTATTAAACCAACTCCTGTTACAACTACTCTTCTCATTATCACATTCACCTCATTGTTATTTTTCCAAAAAATATAACTAAAGGGGTACTTGCATACCCCTTTAAATTACTCTTACTTATTTCCTTCAATATAGTTTACAACGTCTTGTACAGTTTTGATTTTCTCAGCATCTGTATCAGGAATCTCTACTTCGAATTCCTCTTCGAAAGCCATTATTAATTCAACTGTATCTAATGAATCTGCTCCTAAATCCTCTACGAAGTTCGCCTCTAAAGTTACTTGATCAGCGTCTACTCCTAATTGCTCTACAACTATTTCAATTATTTTATCTAACATGTGTTTTCCTCCTGATTTATTTATTGTTTATATTTAATATATTAGCAAATTTAATATATTTTTTCAAGCTTTATAATGTTTTTAGATTATACTAAATCTGAAAGTTTTTCAATATTAATAACTTCTATCTCTTTATCTATTTTTTTGATTAATCCATT
>JBOFLW010000022.1:0-1414 GCA_051658065.1 Cetobacterium sp. | reverse complement strand
ATATCCTCGGTCATGACCGAGGATATATTTTTAAAGAAAAATTTTAGAATTTAAAAGCAAAATATTTTCATCTAAATTTGAAATATTATCAATTATAGATATTTTCAAACTACCGCTTCCAATAAAATTTAAACTTGCTAAATCTCCAGCAACTCCCATAGCCAAAACCCCAGCAATAGCACTTGTATATGAGGAATTTTGAGCTCCTAAAAAAGTTCCGATTAAAGAGGAAATCATACAGCCAGTTCCAGTAACTAAGCTCATTTTATCGTTACCATTTAATATTTTGACAACACTTTTCGAATCCGAAATAAAATCTATTTCTCCAGTTATAGCAACAATAGTTTCAAATTTTTGAGAAGCTAATATTGCAATTTTTTCTCCATCAACTCCCACTTCTAAAGAGTCAACACCACGGCTTGATGAATCTAAGCCTAAAAGAGCTTTAATTTCAGCTAAATTTCCTTTTATAACAGAAAATTTAACATTTTTTAATAAAAGTTGAACTAAATCTTTTCTAACACGAGTAGCTCCAACCCCTACAGGGTCTAAGATGATTGGTTTATTCAACCTATTAGCAATTTTACCAACTTCTAAAGCGATTTGTATCATCTCTTTTTCCATTGTTCCTATATTTAAAACAACACTACTTGAAATCTCTATAATTTCTTCAATCTCTTCGATACAAAACGACATAAGAGGTGAACCACCAAGTGCTAAAGTAACATTAGCACAATCGTTTATAGTTACACTATTTGTCAGATGAAATACTAATGGAGTATTTTTTTTCACATTTTTTAAAGCAGAAACTACCTCATTAATTAAACTACTCAAATTGAACACCAGCTTTTTGATATAATTCTACAAAATGTCCAACTGGTCCAACTCCTTTTCCAATAGAAAATGAATTTTGAATAGCAGTTTCAATATATTGTTTTCCTAATTTCACAGCTTCTTCAACCTCTAAACCTTTTCCAATATATGAAGCAATTGTTGAAGAAAGTGTACACCCTGTTCCATGAGTATTTTTAGTTTCAAAACGGATACCAGTAAATTTAACAACTCTATCATCTTCTGTTATCAAGATATCAGTGCAACTATCATCTCTATGACCACCTTTAACTAAAACATTTTTTGAACCAAATGATTTTATTTTTTTACCAGCTTCAATCATATCATCTTCTGTTAAAATTTTCATAGAAGCGAGAACTTCAGCTTCAGGAATATTTGGAGTAATCAATGTTCCAATTTTTAAAAAATCTTTCAAAGCTTCAATAGCTTCTTCTTTTAAAAGATAATACCCACTTTTCGAAATCATAACAGGATCTATAACTATATTTTTAGCATTAAATTCGTTTAAAGTTTCGTGAACAGTTTTGATAATGTCACTACTTGAAAGCATACCAATTTTAAC
>JBOFLW010000021.1:0-1730 GCA_051658065.1 Cetobacterium sp. | reverse complement strand
TTTAATTTATATTTTATACTCTTAAACCTTTGATTTTATTGACTTTAAAGTACAAATTGGTAACCTCATGTAACACTAATAGATAACCTTTTGTCACGAATGAATAACCTACATATTTTGAAGGTTATTCATCTTGTTTTAAGCTCTATTTTACTAGGTTCTTTTGAAAAATATAACTTTAAAGGTAACCCAATGTAACAACAATAGATAACCTTTTATCATTCATAATCGTTTAGTTAATTATTGATTCCCCAAGTATGCATCAACTCTAAAATCTTAATGAAACCAGCACCTTTTTCTGTCATTGAGTATTCAACTTTTGGTGGAACTTGTGGAAACTCGACTCTTTTTACCAATCCATCCTCTGCTAACTCTTTCAACTGTTGACTCAACATTTTGTGATTAATTCCATTTAACTTTTTTTTAAGTTCTCCATACCTATGAACTCCTTCAAAACCTAAATGCCACAAAATAATTGGCTTCCATTTTCCACCGATAAACGACAATGTATACTCTACAGAGCATTTATACTTTTCTTTTCTCTCTTTTGCATTCATATAATCCTCCTTTACTTACTTTTTAGATAGTATATTCCTAAAAAGTGCATACTTTACATAATGATTATACTAATATATACTAACATCAAGAAAGAAGCAAGACAAAAAATTAAAAAATAAGGAGTTAAAAAATATGTATCCAAGAAATTTTTCACACATAGGAATATCAGTACCAAATATCGAAGAGGCTGTTAAGTTTTACAGCGAAGTTATGAATTGGTATGTAATTATGGCACCAACTTTAGTAAAAGAAGAGAAAGAAACAGCAATCGGAATTATGTGTATTGACGTTTTCGGAGAGAATTGGGGAGAGTTCAAAATAGCTCACCTTTCAACAGGAGATGGAATCGGTATTGAGTTATTCGAATTCCCACAAAACGATAGACCGAAAAATGAATTCAATCCATACCCAACAGGAGTATTCCATTTCTCAGTAAAAGACCCTAACATTGAAGAGTTAACAGCTAAAATTGTAGCTGCTGGTGGAAAGCAAAGAATGCCAATCAGAGAATACTATCCAGGAGAAAAGCCATACAGAATGGTTTACTGTGAAGATCCGTTTGGAAATATAATTGAAATTTACACTCACTCATACGAAATGCATTACGGTGCTGGAGCTTACCAACACGAATTATAAGAAAAAAGGCTAAACTCAATTTTTAGAGCTTAGCCTTTTTTTTCATTTTTAACTTTTTCAAATTCATCAAGAATGTATTGCTCAATCTCAACACCTGAATTTTGTAGATAGTTTATAGACCACTCTTGCATGCAAAGAAGAAGAGGCAGTAAACTTTTTCCAGAATCTGTTATATAGTATTCAACTTTTGGTGGAACCTCAGGATATACAACTCTCGTTATCAATCCTCTGTTTTCAAGGTCTCTTAGCTGTGCTGTTATAACTTTTGTACTAACACCACTAGCTATTTTTTTTAAATCAGAAAATCTTTTGTGACCGTAAACATTTAGTTGCCATAAGATTAACATCTTCCATTTTCCACTAACAATATCTATAAGAACCTCAAAAGGGCAATGATAGTCTTTCATAATTTTTCACCTTTCCTTCGTCCAAAGTATACTATATATTAACATTTTAGAGAGTTAAGTTGTAGCTAGAATTTATTTTTTTTATTTTTTTTCAAAATAAAATAGAATTCAGACCAGAAGTTTCAAAAA
>JBOFLW010000020.1:0-8977 GCA_051658065.1 Cetobacterium sp. | reverse complement strand
TCATATTCAATTGAAGCCCTAAAAAAAGAACTTAGTAATTACGGATATGAAATTAATGACACTAATACTTGGGATTTAGAATCTAGTAGAGTTATTGCTGCTTTCCAAATGCATTTCAGACCTAGAAAAGTAGATGGTGTTTTTGATTTAGAAACTTTTGCAATAATAAAAGCTTTAAACAGAAAATACAAATAAAATTAACAAAAAAAAGATTAAGCCCCTAAATTTAGGGGCTTAATCTTTTTTATTAGTCTTTTAAATCATCTAATACCATAAGGTAATAATCTACATCTCTTATAAATTTTTCTTTTTCTCGATTTGTATAATTTCCTTTAGATATTTTAATTTTTAATTCTTTAAATTTAGTTTCTAACTCTTTTCTATTTTTTTCTTTAATTGGATTTGATACAATTTCATAGAAATCATCTTGATAACCTCTATATTCTCCTCTAATTCCAACAGAAACACAGCCTGTGATAAAAGCCATACTAAAAATTAGCAAATACTTCATACTCTCTACTTCCTTTTTTTTGTTTCATCTGTAAAAAATATTAAAAAATTATATATATCTTTAGAAATATATTCCCAAGTATGATATTCATTTTCGTATATTTTGCCTCTAAAATCTAAATTATATTTTTTAGCTCTTCCAACTACATCAAGCCACTGTTGAAACATTAAATAAGGTTTTTTATCTTCTGATCCAACACTTAAATAGAATTTTTTACCTTTAAATCTGTTTAATTCTGTTGTTTTTATAATACTATATGGGTCATTTTTCAAAATTTTATATCCCCAAGGACTAAAAACTTTTACAAAATGAGCTTTATTTACATCATTAAATAAAAATGTTGGAACATAAAGATATCTAAAAATTCTCATCACTCTACGATTAATACTCATTCTTACTAGGCTAATAGCCCCTGAAAAACTTGCTATAACATCATATGATTCTAAATTTTTAAGCCCTATCTTTAATGCACCATACCCACCCATAGAAAATCCACCTATCCCTTTTTTAGAATTTGGATATTCACTTTCTATAAATTGTATCAACTCTTTTGAAAAAAACTCTTCATATTGATGATTACTATCTTTATAAAAATTAGTATACCAACTCTCGCCTTTATAGCCAGAGTTAGGAATTATAAAAACTATATCATTTACTTTTTTTCTGTTTTTCAAAGTGAGATAATTTTCTCTTAGTTTAGCTTTATAAATCCAATCTTCTGATTTATCTCTGATTCCATGAAAAAGAACTAAACAAGAAGGAGTTGATTTTAAAATTTTTGGTTTTAAAATCATAACCTCCATCTCTTCATTTGCATAATCAGTTTTTATACTTTTCTTTTCTAAAACAAACTCTTTTTCTAAATCTTCTTCTGAGAAATTAGAATATTTAGTTTTCATTCCAATAATTTTTTGAACTTCAGAAAATTTCAGAACTCTCTCTAACTTTCTATTTAATTTAAAATTATAAGGATATGTGATTACATAAAATAGTAATGAAATCACGATTAGAAAAACTAATATTTTTATTATCATTTAGTATTCTCCGAATTAGAAGTCTGCATTGTTTGGAGTTCTTGGGAATGGAACTACATCTCTTATGTTTGTTATTCCTGTTATATACATTAATATTCTTTCGAATCCTAATCCATAACCTGAATGAGGGAAGCTTCCATATCTTCTTAAATCTAAGTAGAATCCGTAATCTTCTCCATTTAATCCTACTTCAGCCATTCTTTCTTCTAAAATTTCTAAGCTATCTTCTCTTTGAGAACCACCGATTATCTCACCAATTCCTGGTGCTAATAAATCCATTGCTCTTACTGTTTTTCCATCTTCATTGAGCTTCATGTAGAATGATTTTATCTCTTTTGGATAATCTGTTACGAAAACTGGTCTTTTAAAGTATTCTTCAGATAAGAATCTCTCATGTTCACTTTGTAGGTCAATTCCCCACTTAACATTATAATCAAATTTCTTTCCTGATTTGATTAAAATATCTACCGCTTCTGTATATGTTACTTTTCCAAAATCATTTGTTAATACATTGTTTAATTTATCAAATAATCCTTTTTCTATAAATTGGTTAAAGAATTCCATCTCTTCTGGACATTCATCCATTACGTATTTGATAATATATTTAATCATATCTTCTGCAAGATCCATATTAGCTTCTAAGTCTGCGAAAGCTATTTCTGGTTCTATCATCCAGAATTCTGCAGCATGTCTTGAAGTATTTGATTGCTCTGCTCTAAATGTTGGTCCAAATGTATATATATTTCTGAAAGCAGAACAATATGTTTCTCCATTTAATTGTCCACTTACTGTTAAGTTCGTCTCTTTTCCAAAGAAATCTTTTGAGAAATCTATTTTTCCTTCAGCTGTTTTTGGAGTATTATTTAAATCTAAAGTTGTTATTCTAAACATCTCTCCAGCACCTTCACAATCTGATCCTGTTATGATTGGAGTATGAGTATAAACAAATCCATTTTCTTGGAAGAATTTGTGTATAGCATATGCTAAAACTGATCTAACTCTAAATACAGCTGAGAATGTGTTTGTTCTAGGTCTTAAATGAGCTATTGTTCTTAAGAACTCAAAAGAGTGTCTTTTGTTTTGTAAAGGATACTCTAAATCTGCTTTTTGGAAAATTTCTACTGATGTAGCTTTAATTTCAAAATTTTGTCCTGCTCCTTCTGATTCAACTAAAAGTCCTTTAACTATTACTGATGATGAGATTGATAATCTTGAAATTTCATCAAAATTTTCTAAATTTGTATCAAATACAACTTGTACTCCTTTAAAGAAACTTCCATCATTTACCTCAATAAATCCAAAGTTTTTCTGTGATCTTATTTTTCTTACCCAACCAGATATCTCTATCTCTTGGTTAATACATTTTCCTGTTTCTCTATAAAGAGTTTTTACTAGCTGTTTCATTCGGTGTCCCCCTATATCATTTTTGATTCATCAACAATTTCGATGCTATCTAATTTTTGTCTAACCTGTGCTTTAAACTGCTCTAAATATAGTTGTCTATACTTTTGTCTTTCAATTTTTTCACTCTCTGTAAGTTCTCTTTTTTTAGCTTGATGCGAAAAATAGTTAACCATTTCTATAATATCTTTCATTTCCATAATTTGTTTCCTCCAAACTATATTTTAGCTATAGTCTTCTTTAACTTTTCTGTAATTATACCGTTTATTTAACTTTTTGTCAATTTGCTTATAATTCTAAAAAGATATTTTTTCTATATTAATTTTCTAGAAAAATTGATATAATTTAATTGAAAAAAAAATTAAGGAGTTGAAATTTTTTATGAATTACTTTGAACCAAAACCAATAACAAATTTTGATGTTAGTGTTGATATTCCTGGCTCTAAATCTATTACTAATAGAGCTCTTATTCTTTCAGCTCTTTCTGGTAAAACAGTAACTTTGAATAATATACTTTTAAGTGATGATACAAAATATATGATTGAAGCTTTAAAAAGTTTAAATAATGAAATAACTTTAGATATTGATAAAAAAACTTTAAAAATCAAAGGTAACAAAAATCCAACTTATGAAAACTTAGAAATTTATATTGGAAATGCTGGTACTGCAATGAGATTTTTAAGTTCTTATCTTGCTACAGGTAATGGTACCGCTACTTTATACGGTAATAAAAGAATGAATGAAAGACCTATTAAAGATTTAGTTGATTCTTTAACTGAACTTGGAATAAAAGTTGAGTACTTAGGTACTAAAGGATTTCCACCAATAAAGATAATTTCAACTGGAGTTTCTGCAGAATATGTTAAAATTGATGGAAGTAAAAGCAGTCAATATATCTCATCTATTTTAATGGCTGCACCTAATTTTCAAAAACCTATTCAAATTGAATTTACTAGAAGAGTTGTTTCTAGACCTTATATTGATATGACTCTAGCTATGATGAATACTTTCGGAATTAATTATCAAGAAAAAAATAACTCTATTTTTATTTCACCACAAAATTATTCTTGTACAGATTATTTAATTGAAGGGGATATGTCGTCAGCTTCATATTTTTTAGCAATGGCACTAATCAGTAATTCTGTTGTTACATTAAATAATTTTTTTAAAAATAGTATTCAGGGCGATTCTAAATTTTTAAATGTTTTAACTAAAATGGGATTAAAAATACTCTCTTTTAATCGAGATTCAATAACTGTCAAAGGCATAGAAGAGTATGAGGGTATACATTTAAGTATGAATGATATTCCAGATGTTGCTCAAACTTTGGCTGTTGTTGCTCTTTTTGCAAAAACATCTACAAAAGTGTGGGATGTTGAAAATATGAGAATAAAAGAAACTGATAGAATTACAGCTTTAAAAAATGAAATATTAAAATTAAATGGAAATTTTAAAGAGTATCAAGATGGTTTTTTAATTACACCAAAACCTACAGCCTCTTATTGTGGTAACTCTTTAAATACTTATGATGATCATAGAATGGCTATGTCCCTAGCTTTAGCTGGTCTTAAAATTCCTAATATTAAGATTTTAGATTCTGATTGTGTTTCTAAAACGTTTCCTAATTTTTTCATAGAATTTAGTAAAATATATTCAAAGGTGATTGAATGAACAAAAAAATATTAAAATTTTTATTAGTATTTAGTATAATTTTTTCAAATACTTTATCTATTGATGAATATGATTCTGAAATTGCAGAGATGAAAGAACAAATAAAGCTTCTGCAAAAAGAAATCAAAATTTTAGAAGCTAAAAAAATTAATAAATTTAAACAGAAAAAAAATCAACCTAAAATAGGACTGGTACTGAGTGGTGGTGGTGCTAAAGGATTCGCACATATAGGAGTCTTAAAGGTTTTAGAAGAAAACAATATAAAAGTAGATTATATAACTGGGACTAGCATGGGAGCTCTTATAGGAGCTTTATATTCTGCAGGCTATACTCCTGATCAAATTGAAAAATTAGTTTTAGATATAAATTGGCAAGAAACATTCAATGATAGTCCTAACTTGACAGATATCTCAATTGATCAACGATCTTTAATGAAAAATTATAATCTCTCTTTAAAGTATGACAACTCTTTAAATTTTGCATTACCCAAGGGTATTCGAAATACTCAAAAAATATATTTAACTCTTAAAAATCTATTATGGAACATTGAACAAACAAAAGATTTTAAAAAATTACCAATACCTTTAGAGATTATTGCTACTGATTTAAACACTGGTAAAGCAAAAGCTTTTAATAGTGGTGATTTAGCAAAGGTTTTAACTGCTAGTATCTCTATTCCAACTATATTTGATCCTGTTATTATAAATGGTAATTACTATGTAGATGGTTTACTTTCAAGAAACTTTCCAGTTGAAGATGCATTTAATCTTGGTGCTGACATTGTTATTGGAGTTGACGTTGGAACTTCTTTACAGAAAAAAGAAGATTATGATATCTTAAGTGTTGCTGACCAAATAGTTGCTATACAGAGTACAGGTTCTACTAAAAAACAAAGAGATTTAGCTACAATTCTTATTGAACCCGATATTTCAGATTATAAAACAACTGATTTTAATGATTTTGAAGCTATTAAATCTTTAGGTGAAAATGCTGCTAAAAAACAATTGAATAAAATTCTCTCATTTGGTCCTAAACTGAATAAAAAGAAGAGCTCTCTTCAATTTAAAAATAATTTTATTTTAAAAAGTTTAGAAATTACGACTGAAACTAAAAATAATAATCATAAACAAATAATATCTTCAATTTTTAAAGATTTTATAAATACTGATGTTAGCCCTGATACTCTAGAGAATTTAATGCTTAAAGTTTACAGTTTAAATTTTGTGAATAAGATATATTATACTTTTAAAGAGAATACACTTAAACTCAGTGTTGAAGAAAATCCTACTAATATTGTTGGTTTAGGTGTTGACTATCAAACAGACTACGGTACTACTATCTCAATTGGAACAGATATAAATTCTTTCAGAAAAATAGGAAGTTTATCTACCTTAGAAGCTACATTTGGAGATTACTACGGTCTTGACTTAAAAAATTTTTCATACTATGGCGTTTCTAATAAAATCGGATTATTAAGTAGCATAACTTATGAAGAGAATCCTTTCTTTTTATATCATAAAAAAAATAAAATAGGTAGCTACAAAAGTCAATCTACTAAAATTCAAACTGCTTTTGTTACTCAATATTCTAATCTGTTTTTATTTTCATATGGTGCTTCATTAAATTATGCAAATCTTAATTCAAATATTAGAAATGTATTTGATAATTCAATAGAATATTCTAAAAGTTATGGTGATATTTTCTTAGATGTAAATTGGGATAAAACTAATTCAATTGCTTTTCCTACAAAAGGATATAAAGGAGTTATCTCTCAAAGATGGGGTGGTAACTTAGGAAAAGATGATTTAAATTTCCTGTCTACAAATTATCTATCTACAAACTATCTTCCAATAACAAATAATACTAGTTTAACTGCTAAATTATTCGGTGGAAACGTTAGTGGTGAAGATATTCTTGCAGATAAATATATAAAACTTGGTGGACTTTCTGACGATACCTCTCAGAATACTTTCTCTTTTAGTGGGTATTATTTCCAAGAAAAGTATCTTTCATCTCTTTTTGGAGTTAGTTTTGGTATACAGCAAAAACTTAAAGAAAATCTTTATTTAACAGCTCACTGGGATGGTGCTACCTATAAATTTGTGAACGAAGATTTCAATATTAACTCTGGGTCTATTCTTTGGAAAGATTATTCTCAAGGAGCTAGTATCGGCTTAAATTATCTTAGCTTTATAGGACCTTTAAAGTTTAACATCTCTAAAGCTCAAGAATCTCATGATTACCTTTTCCAATTTAGTTTTGGATATAAATTTGAGTAAAAAAAACACCCTAAATAATCAGGGTGTTTTTTACTTTCAACTCTTTTGCTAATTTTTCTAATATCTCCAACTCTTTATTTGATGGAGATATTAATTTTTCTTGAAGCTCTTTTCTAACTCCAAAATTTCTATACTTAATTATTTTATATCTAATATCCGTATCCGCTATAACTGCTGATACATTTCTTATTATTAATTCATTATCAATATTATCCGAAAGTACTACCGTTCTTACTTCAAATAATTTTTTTATATTTTTCAAATAATTTAAATTTTCTATAATATTATCAACATCTTTTCCACATAAATCAAAATGCTCTTTTCTATTCCAAGCTTTAACATCTAGCATAAACGAATCTGTACTTTGAATAAATTCTCTATATTTTTCATCCTTTAAATCTAGACTTCCATTTGTATCAACAAAACAAGTTAAATTTGACCATTTTTCTTTTATTTTTTTAAAAAACTGAGTTATAAATTCATAATGAAGCGTACTCTCTCCACCACTAACTGTTACTCCTTTAATAAAAGGTTTAACTTTCTCTACTTCTTTTAAAAGTTCATCTACAGTTAATTCTATTATTTTAGGAGATGAATCAAATTTACATATTTTAGTACAATTATCACACTCTACACAAGCTTTTTGATTCCATTTTACTTTTTCATCTATTTTTGAAAGAGCACCTGTTGGACATAAATCAATACATTCAAAACAATTTTTACAAATATTTATAGTTTCTGGATTATGGCAATAACTACAATTGAAATTGCATCCTTGAAAAAATATTGCCATTCTATTTCCTGGTCCATCAACATTTGAAAATTTTATTATTTTATTTATCTTTGCTTTTAACATCTTATTCACTTCTTAATTTTCTATCTAAAGCTTTTGCATTATCCCTAGCACCTTTTCCAAGAATAGTCGTATCTCTTAAAACCTGTTCTCCTTTATCTAACTTTGCTATTTCAGATTTTTTTACTAAATATCCTGTAACTCTAACTACATCACAACTATCACTATATAGTGAAAAGAATCTCATATTATTTTCAAAAGCACCTTTTACTATATCTAATATCGCTTCTGGATTACTCTTAAAAGTTTCATCAAATACAAATATATCTCCAATACCACTTGGACAATACATATGGAATGGAGCTGATTGAACTATCTGTTCAAATATTTCTGGCTCTTCGCCAACAGGTATTCTACACCCAGGACTTTCATTTCTATCTGTATCAATACCTACTTGTGCATGTAGCAAATGATTATTTTCGAAAAATTCTCCTGCATACTTACTTTTATGATTCTTAATCAATTTATGCATCTCTGAAACAATTTTTAAACCTAAGCTATTTGCCTCTTCAGAGTAACCAAATCTATCACTTTTTTCTACTGCACCTAATAGTGTATTTACACATTCAGCAAGCCCTACAAATCCAAATAGACCTGTAAATTTTTCTTTTTCTAAAAGCCCCTCTTTTATTAAGAAACTGCTTTCGTAAAATCCACTTTCCTCTATTATAAATTTAGATCTTTCATCTATATATTCTAACATCTCTTTTGAAACTTTTGGTAAAACTGTTTTAAAGAAATCATCTTTTGAAGTTGCTAATTTTGAAAGTGCTCCTAATCTTACTCTAACTAAAGTATTAGCTCCACCTCCAACTTTTAATCCGTTATAACAACTAACAATTCCATATTCTCCTTTAAAATCATCCCTAAACATTTTATCATTAGCAAAACTCGGCTTTGCTGTTACTAAAGCTGTTTGAATAGCTTCTATTGCTATTTTATCTGATGTTTCCTCTGTATATTTTATAGTTAAGTTTGGTGTTGGTAACTCTAACTCTCTCATTATTTTTAAAATCAAAAGTCCAGCTTTTGTTTCTTTAGGTCCTATATTTGCATGACAGAATGAATCTGTTATTGTTGAATCTATATGCTTTAAAAATAACTTTATTGCTAAATAAGCTTCTGCTTCATCTTTAATAAATGGCTCTAATAGATAATCAATATTTCCTAAATAAACAGGCATTGTTGTTATTGATGGAACATGCTTATAAAGAATTAATAAACCGTG
>JBOFLW010000019.1:0-1552 GCA_051658065.1 Cetobacterium sp. | reverse complement strand
ACATATAATTTTTTATCTAAATCCTCGATTTCACGAGTTTTTTGAGTTATATCACGGTAGATTTTTTTCTCAACTTTATCAATATAAAATTCAATAAAGTTATCACTTCGAACCTTTGTAATCTCAATATCCATCTTTGCTGGTTTTCCTTTTTCAAAAGCTCGTATAATCTCACGATTCTGTGAAGCCGAGGAATTTTCTTTTAAAAATAAAGTCAAAATTAGAGTTAAAATTAATTTTATATAGTTTTTCATATCATCACATCTCTTTACTATAGATAGAGTAGTTCATAGGTAAAATACCAACATAGATACCGTCGATAAGCTCTCGATTTTCCTCTTTTGAGAGCTCTTTTTTATCTAAGACAACATGGAAAATAATTTTTTTATTTTCAGAATCTATAATCACATCTTTCTCGTTTTTTTTAAATACAATTTTATCTGTTTTAACCCAACGTTTGTGATTTGTGATATATGTATATTCTGGAAAAGAGAAAGTGACTAATTTTCCAAAATCCTCCTCTAAATTATCAGAGTATATCTCAATAACTCCACGAGCAACAGCACGAGATTTATAGTTTCCACTGCTTTGAGCTCTAACCTCTTTAAAAACGACAGGTTTTGTAGTTATCTTAATTTTACTGAAAGCAGTTGAAGTTATTAGTAAAAATAATGTGAAGAAAATTTTCATCAATGATCCACCTCCACAGTTATATATACTCTTTTTTTATGCGTTCCCTCTTTTGAAATATTTTTTCCAGTTATTTTAACATAGTTATCTTTAATAACTTTACTGTTGATATTGTTAGAGGAAAAAATCTCAGTATCAATAACACCGTCATCATCTATATCCAGAGCGGTTTTAGAAAAATTGAGTTTGTATATTCCAGCAGATTCAGGAGCACGATTTAGTTCAACTTCGAAAGGAATCTCTAAATTTTCATCATCCACAACGAGAGCTTTGATATCCACATCTGTTATAACCTCGAGAGGTAGTACAACTTCAGCTTTTAAAACTACCTCTAACATCCCTGTTCTCAAAAGAGTTCTAGTTTTTATAACCCCATCTTCACCTGTTTCAACTTTATCTGTTGGAATGGATGGCAAAGTTGGAATCATAGGAATCATGGGGATGCTCTCCCCAAAAACCGTCATATTTATTAAAAAGTAAAAATATAAAAGTTTTTTCAAAGTTCTCCCCCCTATTTTTTCATAATGATAGATCTGTTTTCAAGTACAGCATTAAATTCTAATAAATTTGAACCTAATTCATGGTAATTTATCTCGATATCTTGAATGAGAGGAGCTATATCATCATCTTTAAAAGATGATATTTCAAGAGTATATTTACCAGATTTAAGCCCACTCACATCAAAGTGTCCAGTAAAATCAAGCAATGTAGTCATTATATCTTCACCTTTAGAGTTTAAGACCTTAACTACAACCCCTTCATAGAATGACATAGAATCACCAATTTTATCCTCTATTGAAAGAGTACCTGTGATAGAGTAAAGAGGTTTTATTGGAATAAGAGCTTCGATATCTCCTCCACC
>JBOFLW010000018.1:0-1165 GCA_051658065.1 Cetobacterium sp. | reverse complement strand
AATATAAGCATTTAGCTGGAAACTATGGAAATGCTTGGTGGAAACAGAAAGAGGAGTTCTCAACTTTCAATGGACCAATTGTATTCACAACAAACTGTATAGTACCTCCAAAGGATGGGGCAAGTTATGAAGGTAAAGTATTTACAACAAATGCTACTGGATTCCCAGGATGGACTAGAGTTGCTGAAAAAGATGGTAAAAAAGATTTCTCAAAAGTTATCGAGTTAGCTAAAACTTGTGCATCTCCAACTGAGATAGAAACAGGAAAGATAATTGGTGGATTTGCTCATAATCAAGTTTTCGCTTTAGCAGATAAGGTTATAGATGCAGTTAAGTCAGGAGCTATAAGAAGATTCTATGTTATGGCTGGATGTGACGGAAGAATGAAATCTAGAGATTACTATACTGAGTTTGCTCAAAACTTACCAAAAGATACAGTTATTTTAACTGCTGGATGTGCTAAGTATAAATATAATAAATTAGATTTAGGAGATATCGGTGGAATTCCAAGAGTTTTAGATGCAGGGCAATGTAATGATTCTTACTCATTAGCATTAATAGCTTTAAAATTAAAAGAGGTATTCGGATTAGAAGATATTAATGAGTTACCAATAGCTTATAATATTGCTTGGTATGAGCAAAAAGCTGTAATCGTTTTATTAGCTTTATTACATTTAGGAGTAAAAAATATAAACTTAGGACCAACAATTCCTGCATTCTTATCTGGAAATGTTTTAAATGTTTTAATCGATAATTTCAACATAGGAACTATCAGTAATGTTGAGAATGACTTAAAAAACTTCTAAAAAAGTAGAGAAAAATTGTAAAGTATAGTATAATGTATAAAATACTCTATAAAATTTAAGGAGGACATTATGCAAGACTACAATGATTTATTGAAAGAAAATTTAGAATGGGTAGAAAAAAAATTAAATTTAGATAAAGATTATTTCCAAAATTTATCTAAAGGACAGAAGCCACCATTTTTATATATTGGATGCTCAGATAGTAGAATGCCGATTGATACCTTTACACAAAGTGAACCTGGAAGTTTCTTTATTCATAGAAACATAGCTAATCAAGTATTTTCTAATGATATGAATTTCCTAGCTACTCTAGAGTATGCTGTTGAACAGCTAGAAGTAGAGCATATAATTGTTTCTGG
>JBOFLW010000017.1:0-1064 GCA_051658065.1 Cetobacterium sp. | reverse complement strand
TTTTCTAAGTAAATCGTATTCCAAATACTAATAGCATTTATAATAATATTAAGTGTACTTGCTCTTTGAAGTTGATTTTGGATAGTTCTTTCTCTCAATTCACCTAATTTTCCAAAGAAAATAGCTCTTGCCAAACCATTCATAGCTTCTCCTTTATTTAAACCTCTGTGAATTTTTCTTCTTAACTCCTCATTTGATAAGTAATCTAGAATAAAAATAGTTTTTTCTATTTTCCCCATCTCTCTTAACGCTGTAGAAATACTATTTTGCCGAGAGTAAGATCCTAATTTACTTAATATTAGTGAAGAGCTAACTTTTCCCTCTCTAATTGAGGATGCTAACCTTAAAACATCATCATAATTTTCTTTTATAATCTTTTCATTAATTTTGCCCTTTAAAATACTTTCAAGATTTTTGGATACCTTTGTTTCACTTAAAGAAAATAGTTTTACATCAGATAAATCTCGTATTCTAGGAGCAAATCTGAATCCTAAAAGATGAGTAAGTCCAAATACTTGATCAGTATATCCAGCTGTATCTGTGTAGTGTTCTAATATATTTAAGTCAGTTTCGTGATTTAAAAGCCCATCTAAAACATGAGTAGCATCTCTAGAATTTGTATTAATTACTTTCGTATAGAAAGATGAAAATTGGTCACTTGTAAATCTATAAATAGTAGCACCTTTTCCAGTTCCATAGTGAGGATTAGAATCAGCATGAAGGGATGTAACTCCTAATTGCATACGCATTCCATCCGAAGATGAAGTAGTTCCATCACCCCAATATTTTGACATATTTAGTTTAGTATGAAAATTAACAAGATTAGCTTGAGCTCTATTTAAAGCATCTTCATGCATTCTCCACTGTGAAATATATGCCATTTGCACGATATCCCTGAAACAGCATCTGCCATTTTTGTAAGACCTATATTTGTTCCCATTCCTATTAAAGCTGCTATTAAAGTTATTTTTTCACTGTTATCTGGTTTTTTATTCGTTGATGCATGAATAAACTCTTCATGGAATGCTGTTATATTTGCAACATCTATTAAAAGATCTGTTAAA
>JBOFLW010000016.1:0-1569 GCA_051658065.1 Cetobacterium sp. | reverse complement strand
TCCTCGTAAACTTTGAACGCCATTCCTCCGATAGTGGACTGTTTTTTGGGGGCTTTGGCCGGGATTTTCTCCAAATAACCATCGAAATAATCCCGAAGTGGGCGTCCGTCGAGCTCTGCCAGAGCCAAATCCAAAACTTGGAAGTCATCGAGCCGGTCAGAGGTCTGTTTCTCGAAGGTTTTGACATCTTTTTGTGTTAGTTTGGCGGCGATTTTGGTGGTCTTGTGATGCGATTCATTGGAACCAGTGTCTACAACCATGGGAACTCCGAACATCTCTATGTCTTGAGCGAGATGTAAGACGGCATGAAACTTCATCACTTTAAAGCCCATCCCCTTTTCGCGAGCTCCCACTTTTTTAAGAAGAAACAGGAGGAATTGGTGTTTCTTCTTGAGCCGTTGCAGATGAGTTTTGTCCATTTGCGGAAGATTCAGGTATGCTTCCCATTGCAACAATGTCTCAATCAACAAAACCCAATCCGATATGTGGCCTTCTTGTCTGTACTCTTTCTTCCTTCCAGACTTGAGCATCGCCCTCCCCTCCACGGTTTGCAGCAAAGCAGCCATCACAAGCATCACTCCAGTATACTCCTTTGCCATTAGCTTCCCTTTCAGTATGCCCTTGGCAAACTTTGTCCTTGGTTTGTTCCGATCCGATTGTTTCTGCAAAAGACTACCGATCTGTTGTGCAAGTGCGTTCACTTCTTTTGCACTAAAAGACGATTCTCCGAGCTGTTCGAAGAAACAGTCACGTGCATACTTGAAGATACCCAGCAACACAGCATGAAGAAGCTCGAAAGGACATGCGCCGTGGACGCCTCTTTCATTGTGCAGACCAAATCGAAGACCATGAAATGCATTTGGGATGCAACTTTGGGACATGTTTCTAAGCTTTTCGACATTATTCTTCTCGAAAAGCTTCCGCATCATGGGCTCGGTCTTGAATGGGTAATTGGCTTTTGGGTTATCTGTTTCTCCATTTGGGCATTTACAGTATCGACAGAGCTGCTTTACATTTTTTGATCTGCTACGGAATGATGCGCAAAGCTTATCGGCTTCGTCTCCATCGCACTTGATAAAGGGAACAAAGAAGACAAGCTCACAGTCCTTGTGGAGAGTCCCCTTGTATTGGATGTCAACCACCATTCCCTGTGCAATCAACTCTTTAAGACTTTCCAAAAGGGTCGAAAGAATTGCATGATAATCTGCAAGTTTGTCATCTTCTTCATCCACTTCGACTTCATCCTCATCCGAAGTGGACGATAAATACATCTCGACGGCAGCTATATGACCAGATTCGACAAAAATCTTTTTACCGCGGTGATCTTCTTTGGCGTAATTGGTAACAAATCCAAGGTTCCTCCAAGCATATTCCTTGTCTCTTGCCTTCCGATTGAGGATGCCGATGGTCATCTTCAATGCGGTAACTTGCAGCTTGTCAAACTGTCCAGTAACAGCACCATCGATATAAAGAGGAATTGGTACAAGAATCTGTCGTTTTGGGTCCGTGATAAGTTGCTTGTATGTCTCTATGTATGCCTCACCCGTGTTGATATCCTCGATGTAGGGA
>JBOFLW010000015.1:0-1393 GCA_051658065.1 Cetobacterium sp. | reverse complement strand
CATTTTTATCCATTATACCTTCACTAATTGGTGCTGGTAAATTAACTAACAGCATTCCAAATGAAATTGGTAATAATAAATATGGCTCATACTGTTTTTTTATTGCTAAAAATAATAGGAATAACGCAACTAAAATCATGATTCCTTCATTTAAAGTCATCATTGCAATTCCTGTTGTTGAAAATAGATTATTTAAAAACTCCATTTTAACTCCTCTCAAATTTTATTATTTTATTTTATCCAATTGTTATTACAACTACTCCGCCGTCTATTGTATCTCCTTTTTTTACATTGATAGATTTTATAGTTCCATCTATTGGCGAAACAATTGGATTCTCCATTTTCATAGCTTCTAATACTAATAAGGTATCTCCTTTTTTTATCTTATCTCCCATTTTAACATCTAATGAAACTACTAAACCTTGCATTGGTGATTCAATTTTTGTTAAACTATTTTCTGAAATTATTGTTTCTGTTTTTATCTCTTTCTTTGGAACTGATATTGTTCCATCTATCTCCTTTACTGATTCTACTTCAACCTCGTATACTTTTTCTCCTATTTTTACCTTATATACTTTTATCATTTTCTTTCACTCCTCTTTAATTTAATTCCTTTATTCCTACAACTCTTATATTTGCATCTTTATCTTCACCAGCTGCTTCAATACAAGCAACCATCATTGCTACTCTCATCTCTTCATTTTTTATATTATCTGGATTAAATCTTTCTTTCTCAATAGTTTTTAATATTGGTTGCTCTGATTTTTCTACATTTTCTATTTCAGCACTCGGGATATATTTGAATAGTGATAAAATAAAAGATAATATTGTTAATATTGTAAATACAACAATCATACTTATGAAAGTTATTTCAAGAGACGTTGCAACAGATATCATTCCTCTAAACATTTTTATAAATCATTCTCCTTTCAATTAAAAAACTATATTTATATTTCTATATTCTTTTTCTATTTTAGGTTTATCTCTATTTTCCAAATATATTTTTCCTATTTGAGGGAACATAGCATACATTAAAACATCTTCTGGTGTTTTTGCTAGCTCTCCAATCTCTTTTTTTATATCTTCATATTCTGGTCTTAATAAATCTGCTGGTCTCCCTGTAAAAACTTCCTCTTCACCTATAATTTTGTTTTTTATCTTTTCTGATACTGGTGATGGTGATTTCCCATAAAGACCTTTCACATAATCTTTAATCTCTTTAGGTACCATTTTATATCTTTCACCTGTTAAAATATTAAATACAGCTTGTGTTCCAACCATTTGACTTAATGGTGTCACAAGTGGTGGGAAACCTAAATCCTCTCTTACTCTTGGAATCTCTTTTAAAACGTCTTCATATTTATCAATAGCTTTTTGTGCTGTTAGCTGTGAT
>JBOFLW010000014.1:0-1172 GCA_051658065.1 Cetobacterium sp. | reverse complement strand
CAGCAGTTAAAACCTGCAATAAATAGTCGGTATTCATCATACAGCGTTTCTGTTTAACGGGAACACTCGCTTTTGTACTCTCTTTGCGCAGAGCGTTTAGCGCGATATGTCGCATGTAAGCTAAGTTTTCTGCCCCATTTTCTCGATAAATTTGGCAGTTATCTTCGCCCATGCTGACATCCAAAATCCAGTGCATTGCTTCAATACCCCAATGGGCGCGGATTGCATGACCAGCTTCACTTGGACTCAGCTCTTTTGAACTGATGTAATAACGATACTCCAGCGTAGCTGGTTTACCTTTAGTGGCACGGTACTGCTCTGCCATGATGATACTGGTCAGCTCTGGCCAAGCGCTAAAATCACCGACTAATTCGCTGGCATCGAGCACATGATAAGTGCGCGATTCTAAGCGACCATGGCTGATTTTGGCTTGCTTAAGTTCTGCATTCGGCGGTGCTTGTCGGCATGCGGCAAAAGCGGCAGTCACGGCTTTTGCCAACGTAGGTTGGTTGCCTTTCACTGCTAACAAATAATCCGCCTGCTTAGCTAAAATCGCGTCGGCGATGTCCGTTTGGCAGCCCATGGCATCGATGGTAACCAAGGCCCCATCAAGTTTGAGGAGTTTAAGCAACTCAGGAATAGCGGTTATTTCATTGCTTTTCTCCGCCGTTTTGAATTGACCTAGCACTAATTGGTTTGCGCTGGCATAAGCACTCACCATATGCAGTGCACTGCGTCGATTTTCGCGGTTATAAGAGCTGCGTAAGGTTTTACCATCAATCGCGACCACTTCACCATCGGTAAGTTTGTGAATGGCCGCCATCCACTGTGCAAAGCAGTGCTGGAAGAGCTCAGGCTCAATCAGAGATATCAAGCGAGCAAACGTATCATCAACCGGAACGCCACGCTCAAACATGCCTAAGCGTTTGAACCACGCATGATGGCCTTTAACGTATTCATGGATATCGCTCCAGCCATTACCGCCGGCCAAGATAGAGCAAAGCGTAGCGAAGATAATATCAAACAGTGGGTAATCGACTTTGGCACTCTGGCGCTTATCGGTGATGGATTGAAAATGCTGGCGGATGTCATCAATCGTCATGTGATGCGGCTTATGCTGGATAAAAAGAAGCGTATCAGATCACAAGCGATGGGCTAGGTCAAATTGGGCT
>JBOFLW010000013.1:0-1082 GCA_051658065.1 Cetobacterium sp. | reverse complement strand
ATTAAATACAGCTTGTGTTCCAACCATTTGACTTAATGGTGTCACAAGTGGTGGGAAACCTAAATCCTCTCTTACTCTTGGAATCTCTTTTAAAACGTCTTCATATTTATCAATAGCTTTTTGTGCTGTTAGCTGTGATACTAAATTTGATAGCATTCCTCCTGGAAGTTGATATTCTAAAATACTAGGTTCAACAAAATAAGCTTGCATATTTAAAACTTTTTCATCCATATATTTTTTTCTTATCGGTTTAAAATATTCTGCTATCTCTTTCAATAGAGATAAATTTAATTCAGAATCTCTAGGTCCGCCTTCAAATGTTCTAACCATAGACTCTGTTGCTGGCTGAGCAGTTCCTCCTGCAAAAGTTGAAATTCCAGTATCAATAATATCAACACCTGCATCAACAGCTCTTAAATATAGCATACTTGCTATTCCACTTGTCGAATGTGTATGTAGTTGAAGTGGTATATTTATTACAGATTTTATTTCTTTTATTAAATTATAACCTGTTTCTGGTAATAATATTCCTGCCATATCTTTTATAACAATTGAATGAGCACCCATTTTTTCCATTTCAATAGCTAACTCTTTATAATAGTTCGTCGTATGTATTGGACTGATTGTATAAGCTATTGATAATTGGCAATGTCCACCATATTTTATTGTGGCTTCTGCTGCAACTTTTAAATTTCTTGTATCATTTAATGCATCAAAAATTCTAATTATATCAATTCCATTTTCTATGGATTTTTTTACAAACTCTTCTACGATATCATCAGCGTAGTGTCGATATCCTAATAAATTTTGTCCTCTTAAAAGCATTTGTAATTTTGTTTTTTTTGCTCGTTTTTTTATCTCTCTTAATCTTTCCCATGGATCTTCATTTAAAAATCTAATACATGCATCAAAAGTTGCACCACCCCAAACCTCTAAAGCGTGATATCCAACCTGATCCATTTTTTCAATAATTGGAAGAATCTCTGCTGTTGTTAATCTTGTTGCTATTAAAGATTGATGTCCATCTCTCAAACAAGTTTCCATTATTTTAATCTTATTTTTCAAAATTTCCTCCTTATTTA
>JBOFLW010000012.1:0-3073 GCA_051658065.1 Cetobacterium sp. | reverse complement strand
AGAGCGCATGCCTGTCACGCATGAGGTCGCGAGTTCGACCCTCGTCACTCCCGCCATTATTGCCCAGATAGCTCAGTCGGTAGAGCAGGGGACTGAAAATCCCCGTGTCGGTGGTTCGATTCCGCCTCTGGGCACCATTTAATTTAATAGAAGGCGACGTCGCCAAGTGGTAAGGCAGAGGTCTGCAAAATCTCTATTCACCAGTTCAAATCTGGTCGTCGCCTCCAAAATTAAAATCCAAACAGCTTATAGCTGTTTTTTTTTATTCTTTGTGCTATAATTGAAAAAAAATTAACCATAAAGAGGTAGTGTATGAAGAAAATAATTATGATATACTTTATATCGATAGTGTTAGTTTATGGACAAAAAAAAGAGTTTATATTTGAAGATGTTCCAAAAAATCATTGGGCACATAAAGCAATAGAAAATCTTGTTGAAGAGGGAATTATATCAGAAAATAGTTTTTTATTTAAAGGAGAATTTCCAGTTTCTAGATACAGTTTTGCAGAGGGATTAAATAGATCTTTTAATAGCTTAGATCAAAAAAAAGCTAATAGAGGTGATTTAGTTATTTTAGAAAGTTTAGTATATGAATTTTCAAGAGAACTTACCAAAATTGGATTTAATACAGATTTATTCAATGGAAAAATTGAGAATATGAGAATTGATATTGAAGTTATGAAGCAAAAAAATGATGATGTTCAAAAGCAAATAGATATTTTGAAAAAAAGAATTGAAACTCTTGAAAAAAATGTAGGAATCTAATAAATATGGAGGGATAAAGAATGAAAAAATTATCGTTTGATTATTCAAATGCATTAGGATTTTTTAAAGAAAATGAATTAAGTTTAATGGAAGCTCAATGTAACAATGCAATGGAATTACTAACAAATGGAACAGGAGCAGGAAGTGATTTTTTAGGTTGGGTAGATTTACCAACTAATTACGACAAAGTAGAATTTGACAGAATAAAAAAAGCAGCACAAAAAATAAAAAATGATTCAGAAGTTTTAGTTGTAATAGGTATTGGAGGATCGTATTTAGGAGCTAGATCAGCAATAGAATTCTTATCACATACATTCTATAACAATCAATCAAAAGAAAACAGAAAAGGACCCGAAATATACTTTGCAGGACAAAATATATCAGGAAAATATATAAATGATTTATTAGAAATAATTGGAGATAGAGATTATTCAGTTAATGTAATTTCAAAATCAGGAACAACAACAGAACCAGCTATAGCTTTCAGAATATTCAAAAAACATTTAGAAGAAAAATATGGTTTAGAAGAAGCAAGAAGAAGAATCTATGCTACAACAGATTCAAGTAAAGGTGCTTTAAAAAAATTATCAACAGATGAAGGATACGAAACATTTACTGTTCCTGATAACGTAGGTGGAAGATTCTCTGTATTAACAGCAGTAGGATTATTACCAATAGCTTCAGCAGGAATAAATATAGATGAATTAATGGAAGGAGCAAGAGATGCTCAAGAAGCTTACAAAGCTCCATATTCAGAAAATGATTGTTTAAAATATGCTACAATTAGAAATATTTTAAATAGAAAAGGTAAAGATGTTGAGATGCTAATAAATTATGAGCCAAGACTACATTATATAGGTGAATGGTGGAAGCAATTATTTGGAGAGTCAGAAGGTAAAGATGGAAAAGGTTTATTACCTGCAGCAGCAGATTTTTCAACAGATTTACATTCAATGGGACAATATATTCAAGATGGAAAAAGAATTTTAATTGAAACTCTTGTAGCAATTGAAACTCCTGAACATGATATGTTAATAGAAGCTGATAAATTAGATTTAGACGGTCTTAATTATTTAGCAGGAAAAGGAATGGATTTTGTTAATAAAAAAGCAGCAGATGGAACTATATTAGCTCATGTTGATGGAGGAGTACCAAATTTAGTAGTTAATATACCAGAAGCAACACCTTATCACTTAGGATACATGTTCTACTTCTTTGAAAAAGCTTGTGGAGTTAGTGGATATTTATTAGGAATAAATCCATTTGATCAACCAGGTGTAGAAGCTTATAAAGCTAATATGTTTGCTTTATTAGGAAAAAAAGGTTTTGAAAAAGCAGCAGAAGAATTAAATAAAAGATTAAATAAATAATTGAAATATAAAAGGCTAACTTTTTAGAGTTAGCCTTTTATTATTCTATAAATAAATTAAATTGTCTTAAATCACTTTTCATTTTAAACTTGCTAGAAATATATTTATATTCTGGAATTCTAATATATGCATTTTCATAATTTAAAATATCTCTAAATTCAAAAATTCCATCTTTAGAAGTTTTAGTAGTAGAAATTATTTTATTATTGAAAGCATTAATCAATTCAATAGTTGTATCTTTTATATAGTAATTACCTTTTACAATAGAACCAGAAATATAAAAAGTTTTTTCTTCTAAAGTTATAGAAATATCATTTATAAAAGTTTCATTTTGAATAAGTAAAGAAGCTCCATTATCGTAATAACCTTCTTTATTTATTAAAATAGAAATCAAACCAATTTTTCCTTTGAAAAAGAAAACACCATTTGAGTCAGTATTTAAATTAATAAGTTCTTCTTTTATTTTAATCTTAACTTGAGCATCAATTATTGGTTCTCCAAATTTGTTTATCGTTTTTCCAGATATTAATATATCATTATTTGACATATTCAAAACTAAATATTTTTCTTTTTCAAAAATATAATCAACAAAAAAATCATCACCGATTAAAGAATTATAGTTAGTTTTTTCTACAGTTATTCTATATTTATTTTTAGGTAATTCTAAAGAAAATTGTCCATTTATATCAGTTTTGATAGATTTAAATTTGGAAGAACTATTAAAAAAATTAACGGTTGCATTTCCAAGTTTAAATTCTTTATCTAAAACTACACCAGAAACAGTAATTGTATCGGTGAAATTTGAAAAAGTATTTAATGAAAAAACAAAAATAAACCAAATGAAAAAATAAGATTTCATAAAACCTCCAGCATATTAATGTGATATTAATTATAACACTTTTTTGATTTTATATGCTATAATTATTAATAAAAATAAA
>JBOFLW010000011.1:0-14531 GCA_051658065.1 Cetobacterium sp. | reverse complement strand
TTTGCTGAATGTAGAAAAATTGCAGATTATATAAAAGAAGATAAAGTGGTTACTTTAAATCTAGAAAATGTAAATGGAAAAGATGCTCAAAGAATAATTGATTTTTTAAGTGGTGCAATCAATATTAAAGAAGCTAAATGGATTCCTATTAGTAGTAATGTATTTACATCTGTTCCTAAAAATATAAATTTCTTATATGATGGAAAAAATGATCTAAAACAAAATACTTTTTTAGATATTGACCATGAATAATTGATGGAGGTTATAAAATGAAAGCATTAGCGCTTTTTTCTGGAGGACTTGATAGTGCTCTAGCTATAAAAATTGTAAAAGACCAAGGAATAGAGGTTATTGCACTTAACTTTGTTTCACACTTCTTTGGTGGAAAAAATGAAAAAGCTGAAAATATGGCTAAACAACTTGGTGTTCAACTTGAATACGTTAATTTTAGTCATATTCATACTGAAATCTTAAAAAATCCTGTACATGGACGTGGTAAAAATATGAATCCATGTATAGATTGTCATGCATTGATGTTTACAACTGCAGGAAGTCTTATGGAAAAGTTTGGAGCTTCTTTCATTATTTCAGGAGAAGTTCTTGGTCAGAGACCAATGTCTCAAAATTATCAAGCTTTAGAAAAAGTAAAAGCTCTTTCTCCAGGTCTTGAAAATCTTATTGTAAGACCTTTATCTGCTAAACTTTTACCAGAAAGCGAACCTGAAAGATTAGGGTGGGTTGATAGAACTAAACTTCTTAATATTGAAGGTAGAAGTAGAAAAATTCAAATGGAATTAATGGATAAATTTGGAATTGTTGATTATCCTACTCCAGGTGGTGGGTGTCTTTTAACTGATCCAGGATATTCAAAAAAACTTAAAGTTTTAGAGCAAGATGGTCTTCTAGAAGATGAATATTCTAATTTATTCCATCTTTTAAAAGTTGGAAGATTCTTTAGATTTGAAAAAGGAAAATACCTTATTGTTGGAAGAGAAGAAAGTGATAATCTAAAAATAGATGAATATAAAACTTTTGGTTCTTTATTTATAAGAGGTAAAGAGGTTCCTGGACCACATATTGTTGGATTTGGTGAATTATCTGAAGAGGAAATTAACTTTGCTTTAAATCTTTTCTCAAGATATTCTAAAGTTAAAGGAAATTCTGAAATTACTTTTTTAATGAATAATGAAGATGTTACTATTCCAACTGTTGATCTTGACGCTCTTGGAATTAAAATAAAAGAATATCAAATTACAATGTAATTTTTAAACAGCTAAGAATAACTTAGCTGTTTTTTCAAATATACTATAGGAGGTTTATTTTATGTTAAATTTTAATTTTTATAATCCTACTCACATTGTTTTCGGAAAAGATACTTTAGAACAACTAGACTCTTTAGTTCCTCAAAATGCTAAAGTTTTAATTACTTTTGGTGGAGGCTCTGTCAATAAATTTGGAACTCTTGATAAAGTAATTGAAAATCTTCCAAATAGAAAAATTTATCAATTTGGAGGAATTGAGCCAAACCCACAATATGAAACTCTTATGAAAGCTGTTGAAATAGCTAAAAGTGAAAAAATTGATTTTCTTCTTGCTGTTGGTGGAGGTTCTGTTATGGACGGAACTAAATTTATTGCATTAGCTGCCAAATATAATGGTGATTGTTTAGATTTATTAACACCAGAATTTGATTTAGCTCCTGTTGACTCTGCTATTCCTTTAGGAACTGTTGTAACTCTTCCTGCTACTGGATCAGAGATGAATAACGGGGCTGTAATTAGCCATAAAAAATTAAAAGTTCCTGTATTTAGTATGTTTGCTTTTCCAAAGTTTTCTATACTTGATCCAAGTTTAACATTTACATTGCCTGCAAGACAAGTTGCTAATGGAATTATAGATACATTCATTCATACCGTTGAACAATATGTTACATTTCCTGTAGATGCAAAGTTTCAAGATAGAACATCTGAAGGAATTTTAAAAACTTTAATTGAAATTGGAAAAACAACTCTTGAAGAACCAAACAATTATGATGCTAGAGCTAACCTTGTTCTATGTGCTACAATGGCTTTAAATGGATTAATTGGTGCTGGTGTTCCTCAAGATTGGACTACACATATGATCGGACATGAAATAACTGCTATATTTGGAATTGATCATGCAAGAACTTTAGCTATTTTACAACCTGCTATTTGGGAAATCAGAAAAACTCAAAAAAGAGAAAAATTAATTCAATATGCTGAGCGTGTTTGGGATATTTATGAAGAGAATGATGATTTAAAAATTGAACTTGCTATTAATAAAACTAGATTATTCTTCGAAGAACTCGGAGTAAAAACTCATCTTTCTGACTATGATATTGATGAAAAAGGAATAGATGAAATTATAAACTCTTTAAATAACAATAAAAGAACTCATCTTTCTGAGACTGGGGATTTATCTTTAGAAATTAGTAGAGAAATTCTTAAAAAAGCATTATAATATTAAATGAGGCTGAGATTAATTTCTCAGCCATTTTTTAAAAGAGGTGATAATTTTGAAAATAGATTTACTTAATGAAGCTAACCGTTGCTTAAATTGCAAAAAACCACTTTGTAAAATACATTGTCCTATATCTACAGATATACCACATGTTATTAATTTATTTAAAGATAATAAAATATCTGAAGCTGGCGAAATTTTATTTAATAATAACCCTTTATCAATTTTCTGTGCTATTGTTTGCCCACATGAAGAGCAGTGTAAGGGGCATTGTATTAAAGGGATTAAAGGTGAACCTGTTGACTTCCCACTTATTGAAAAAGAAATTTCTTCTCAATATAGTACCAGCTTACCAATAGATAAAAAAAATAATAATGATATTGATGTTGCTATCATTGGTGGGGGCCCTGCTGGTATAACTTCAGCTATACTTTTAGCTAAACAAGGATTTAATGTTACTATCTTTGAAGCTTTATCAAAACTTGGTGGTGTATTAAGATTTGGTATTCCTGATTTTAGACTTTCTAGAGAGATTATGGATACATTTGAAAACTATCTTTCAGATTTAGGTGTAAATATAAAGTACAATACATTAGTTGGACCAACACATACAATTCAAGACTTAAAAAATGATGGTTTCAAATATATTATTGTTACCACAGGTGTTTGGAATCCTAAACCTATGAAAATAAAAGGTGAAACTCGTGGAAATGTTCATTACGCTATAAATTATCTTGTATCTCCTAACTCTTATAAATTAGGTGGAAATGTTTTAGTTATCGGTGGTGGAAATGTTGCTATGGATGCTGCTCGTGTCGCTAAAAGATTAGGAAGTAATGTTACTGTAATGTATAGACGTGGTGAAGAGGATATGCCTGCAACTAAAGTTGAAATTTTAGAAACTAAGCATGATGGTGTAGATTTTAAATTTTTCTATTCTCCAAAAGAGATTTTAAATAAAACAATGATTTTTACAAGAACTGAATCTATTATTGATGAATTTGGTAAAAAGACTTTAAAAAATATTGATAATAGTGATATAGCTGTTCCTTACGACTCTATTATAGTAGCAGTTAGTCAAGGACCTAAAAGAAATATAATATCATCTGAAGAAAGAATCAGTATTGAAAAATGGGGTACTGTAGTCGTTACTGATAACTTTGAAACAACTCTTGAAAATGTTTTTTCATGTGGTGATGTTGTTACTGGACCAAAAACTGTTGTTGCTGCTGTTAATGATGCTAAAATAATGGTTAATAACATATTAAAAAAAGAGAGATTGATTTAATCAATCTCTCCTCATACCTATTATTTTCCCCAAGTATCTGGACTTTTATTCCACTTTAATGCAATTTCAGAATCTTCTAAATCTATATAGTTTTCTTCTGTTGCAACATCAATTAATGATGCAAAATTTGAAAGTGTTGTCCAAGGTATTTTATCATGCTCAAAATTCTTGTAAGCTTTTTCAAATTCATATGAGAATATAGCTAAAACTTCTACATCTAAAGCTCCTGCTTCTCTTGCTGCAGCTACAGCTTTGATTGAACTTCCTCCTGTAGAGATTAAATCTTCTATTATTATAACTTTTTTACCTTCGAAATCAGCACCTTCAATTTGTCTTCCAGCACCGTGAGCTTTTTTCTCTCCTCTTATATAAGCCATAGGAATATTCATCTCTTGAGCTATAAATGCTGCCCAAGGAATTCCAGCTGTTGCTGTTCCTGCTACTATATCAAATTGCTTATCTTTTAAAACTTCTATAAAAGCATCAACTACAACTTGTCTTTCTTTTGGAAAACCAATCATCTTTCTATTATCACAATAAATTGGACTCTTAATTCCTGATACAAAAGTAAATGGATCTTTAACACTTAATCTAACTGCCTCTGTTCCTAATAATGATTTTGCTATATTTTTTTCTCTAGACATTTTTATAACTCACTCCTTCTCCAATTTTTTCTATAAAGTTTTTTCCATCATAAACTAATTTACCTCTAACAAATGTCGAAAGAACTTTTCCCCCTCCAACAATTCCATTATATGGTGTCCATGAGCATTTCGAAACTACATTTTCATTCTTTATAGTTTCTTTAATTGATGTATTCACAACAACTAAATCAGCATCATATCCTATTTCTAATTTACCTTTATTCTCTATTCCAAATATTTTAGCTGGATTTTTTGACATAATATTTTGTAATGTTTTCATATCTATTTTTTTACCTAGTTCTTTAAGCATTAACTCTAATGAATTTTCTACTCCAGGTATTCCATATGTCACTTTTGAATTTTTTTCATCTAAAGTATGAGGTGCATGGTCTGTACCTATTGTATCTATAGTTCCATCTTGTAATCCTAACCATAACTCTTCGTTATCAGATACTTCTTTAAGCTCAGGTTTCATCATTAATAATGAATTAGCCATACTGCAATTTAAAAATAGATGGTGTGGTGCTACTTCTCCATATATTTTTAATCCCTCTTTTTTAGCTGCTCTCAATTTTTCTACTTCACTTTTTTTTGACAAATGACATAAATAAAGTGGTCTATTAAATTTTCTAGCTAACTCTATAGCTCTATCAACCATTTCATCTTCAGCATGAACAGAAACTATTTTAGATTCTTTAAATAAACCTTCTAAAACTTTATCCTCTTCAACTAGCATATCTCCTGTTGACATATTTAAGAATATTTTAGTTGAAGCTACTCTGTTTTTAACTTTTTTTATTTCATCCATATTATTTAATCTACTTCCACCAAAATGGAATCCATAATCTACATAACTTCTATTTTTAGAGTTCTCTTCTTTATCATTTAATATCTTTTCTGTCGTTGTATTTGGAACTGTATTTGGCATATCTATAAATGTAGTTACTCCACCTTTAGCACATGCTTTACTTCCAGTTTCAAAATCCTCCTTATGACAAAGCCCAGGATCTCTCATATGAGTATGTACATCTATAATTCCTGGTAAAACCCAATTTTCATCTGCATCTACAATCTCTTCTATATCTAGCTCTTCTACTTCTGAGCAGTTATAAATTTTTACTATTTTTCCATTCTCTATTAAAAGATCCTTTATAACTTCTTCATCATTATACAAAATTTTACAATTTTTTAGCAACATAATGATGTTACACCCTCTTCAATCTCAACTAAAATCTTTTTAGCTGCATCTACTGGATTTTCATTTTGAGTTACTGGTCTTCCAACAACTAAATAGTCACATCCATTTAGTATTGCATCTTTAGGAGTCATTATTCTTTCTTGATCATTAGCTACAGACCATTTAGGTCTAACTCCAGGACAAACAGTTTTAAAATCTTGCCCACAAAGTTCTTTAATAGCTTTAGCTTCCCAAGGAGAACAAACTATTCCATCCATTCCTGCTGTCTTTGTTAGTTTTGCTAAATTTAAAGCTAAATCTTTTAAAGATAGAGTACTCTTGAAAGTTTCTTTTAATCCATCCTCTGAAAAACTAGTTAAGATTGTTACAGCTATTGATAATATTTCAGGATTTATCTCTTTAACTTTTTTAGCTACAGATTCCATCATAGCTTTCCCACCACTAGCATGAACATTGAACATAAAAACATTTTGTTTTGCAGCAAATAATGATGCCATTGTTGTTGTGTTTGGAATATCATGAAACTTTAAATCAAGAAAAACTTTTTTTCCTTTTTCAGTTAAATAATCTACCATTTCTCCTTTTGAATTTAGAAAAAGTTCTAATCCAACTTTATAAAATGAAACTGTATCTCCTAATACATCAACTATATTCTTAGCATCCTCCATATTTGAGTAATCTAATGCTATTATTAACCTATCTTTAATATTCATTTATCCTCCCTCACTTATGTAAACTATTTATTTTGTATGTGCTGCTCCTACTATTTCCCCAATATTTTCTAAATTATTTTCCTGACAAAACTTTTCTAGTCCTTCTTTTATCTCTACTGGTAAAACGGGATTAGTAAATAAACCAGTTCCTAAAGATACCATAGTTGCTCCTGCCATCATAAATTCAATAGCATCTTCTGTCGATGAAATTCCACCCATACCAACTATTGGAATATTTACATTTTGATATACTTGATAAACCATTCTTAAAGCTACTGGCTTCACTGCTGGACCAGAAAATCCTCCAAATGTATTTCCTAAAACTGGTTTTCTTTTCTTTATATCAATAGCCATTCCTAATAGTGTGTTTATTAAAGAAACTGCATCTGCTCCGTTTTCTTCTACAACTTTTGCTATATGTGCAATATCTGTTACATTTGGTGATAGCTTTACTATTAAAGGTTTTGTAGTTACCGCTCTTACAGCTTTTGTTACCGCTCCTGCTACTTCTGGTTTAGCTCCGAAAGCCATTCCACCATCTTTAACATTTGGACAAGATATGTTAAGCTCTATCATATCTACTTCTGGTATCTGTTCTACTCTTTTTGCTATCTCTACATATTCTTCAATTACTTTTCCATTTATATTAACAATTATAGGTGAATCTATTCCTGATGCTTTTATCTCTTTTACAATTACGTTTTCAAAATAATTTATTCCAGGATTTTCAAGTCCTACACAATTTAACATTCCACCAGGTGTTTCAGCTATTCTTGTTCCATAATTTCCATCTCTAGGTTCCATTGTAATTCCCTTTACTACAATTCCACCTAAAACATTTGGATCAAAATAATCTTTATATTCTAATCCAAATCCAAAGCAACCTGAAGATGTTACCATAGGATTCTTAAACTCTTTCCCTAAAAAGTTAGTTTTTAATCTGTTCATTTTATTCACTCCCTTATTTTCCACAACTACACCCTGTATTTTCTTTTGGATTTACATCTACTATTATTTTAGAATCAAAAACTGGTCCATCATGACAAACCTTTTTCATTCCTTCTAATGTTTTGATTGAACAACCTACACAAGCTTTAACTCCGCAAGCCATTCTCTCTTCAAGTGAAATTTCACAAAATACTCCTGCTTTTAATGATGTTTCAGCAACTGCTTCCATCATTTTATGTGGTCCACAAGTTTGAACTATGTCAATTTTTTCCTCTTGTAAAATCCTATTTAAAACTGAAACTACATTTCCTTTTTCCCCTAAAGAACCATCATCAGTTGTTATATAAGTTTTTACATCTTCTAACTCTAAATTTTCGAGTATATTTAAAGCACCTTTACTTCTTCCACCTGCAATAAATATAACTTCATTTTCTTTTTTTAACTCACTTATAAGTAACTTAGTTGGAGCAATTCCCATTCCCCCTCCAATTACAACACATTTTTTTCCTTTTAATGCTGTTGTAAATCCTGTTCCAAGTGGTCCTTGAATATTTAGAGTATCTCCAGCTTCTAACTCTTTAAACTCTTTTGTTCCTCCACCTTTAATTTCATAATAAAACTCTAAAATGTTTCTATCTTTGTCTGCATAGTGAAGACTTATTGGTCTTCTTAAAATTCTTATCTCATTTTTTAACTTTAACATAAAAAACTGTCCAGCTTTTGAGTGGTGTGAAGCTTTTTTAGATTCTATTTTCATTAAATAATAGTCTTCTCCAACTTGATAATTTTCCAATACTTTACAATCTTCTAAAAACATTTTTTTCCTCCCGAATCTATCTCAAATATTTTATTTTGTTATATCTCTATTGCAGTAGTAACAATATTTATGATTATTATCCACAACATATTTATTATTAGTTTTTTCAAATTGTGTTATACATCTTTCATTTTCACAAACTACTTCTTTTGATTCTTTAATATTCTTTAAAGTTTTTTCACTTCTTGAAACCTCTACTAAGTCTAACGATATTGCAAATACCGCTTCTCTCGCTGGTACCCCATTTGCAGCTTGTTCAAAGTATTTAGCATGCTTTGTATCATCTAAATCTATATTTATTTCATCTACTCTTGGTAATGGATGAAGTATTATCATCTCATCTTTACATTTACCTACAATACTCTCTTTATCTAATACATAAACTCCTGCTACTTTTTGATAATCATCTATATTTTCAAATCTTTCTCTTTGAATTCTTGTCATATATAAAACATCTATTTCACTTAAAACCTCTTTATAGTCAGATATCAGATGATATTTTATTCCTTTATCCTTCATTCCTCTTGTAATGTATTCTGGAATTTGAATTACATCTGGTGCTATAAAGTAAAACTCACAATTAAATAGTTCTAATGCTTTTGTTAAAGAATGAACTGTTCTTCCATTTTTTAAATCTCCTACAAAAGCTATTTTTCTACCTTCAATACTTCCAAGCTCTTTTTTAATTGTATATAAATCTAAAAGAGTTTGAGTTGGATGCTCATTTGCACCATCTCCTGCATTCAAAACTGGGACTTTTGATATATCAGCTGCAAATCTTGCTGCTCCATCTCTATTATGTCTCATAACTATTATATCTGAATAAGCCTCTGTCATCTTTATTGTATCTCTTAAAGTTTCACCTTTTTTCAAAGATGTTGAATCTGGTGAATCAAATCCTAAAACTTTTGCACCTAATCTATATGCTGCTGAAAAAAAAGATAATCTTGTTCTTGTTGATGGTTCGAAAAATAAGCTTCCAACTATTTTATTCTTTAAAAGTTCTTCATTTTTATTTTCTAACTCTTTTGCCACCTTTAAAACCTCTAAAATATCCTCTTTTGTAAAATCTTTCATCGAAATAAAATCTCTCATTTTTCCTCCTTAAAAATCAACTTAAAAAAAAAGAATAGAAATTACAAGTTATTGTAACTTCTATTCTGTATATTAATATTAAAATTAAAAGATAAAAATAATGAAAATAATGTGTTTTTTTGTTTTTCTTGTTTAAAATCAAAAATACTTAACAATTTTCTCACTTTTATCCTCCTCGTTTTTTTTACGCTTTAAAGATTATAACATGCTGTTTTATATTTGTAAAGCAATATTTTTTATAGAATCTAATGCATATTGTACATCATTTTCATCATTAAAGAATCCAAATGAAAATCTAACTGTACCCGTTTCATATGTTCCTATAGTTTTATGAGCTAATGGAGCACAATGAAAACCTGGTCTTACCAATATTCCAAACTCTTCATCTAATATTGTTGATAAATCACTACTATCTATTCCTAAAATATTTAAACTTATTACTGGTGCTTGCTCTAAAGTCAAACTTTTATATACTTTAACTTTATCTATTTTTTCTAATCCTTCTATAAACATATGAGCTAATCTATCTTCATGCTTTTTAATATTTTGAATACCCTTCGAATTTATAAAATCTATTCCAGCTCCTAAACTCATAATTCCAGGAGTATTTAATGTTCCTGCTTCTAAGCTCTCTGGCATCTCTTTTGGTTGTCTTGATAACTTTGAAAAACTTCCTGTTCCACCTTCTAATAATGGTTCAATTTTCACTCCATCTTTTAAACAAATTGCTCCAATACCTTGTATTCCAAATAAAGATTTATGCCCTGTTATGCACAATATGTCAATGTTATCTCTCTCCATATCTATATCGATATATCCTGCACTTTGAGAAGCATCTAATATAAATAACAGATTATATCTCTTACATAATTCTCCTATTTTTTTTATATCTTGAATAGTACCATTGACATTAGATATATGGTTTATTATTACAGCTTTTGTTTCTTCTGTTATATTTTTTTCCAAATCTAAATATGTATCAATAAAAGTAAGTTTTACATTTTTTTCATCTTGCATATAAAATAGAGGTCTTAATGATGAATTGTGCTCAAAATTTGTTGTTATTACATGACAATTTTGAGGTATTCCACCTTTGATTGCAAAATTTAATGACTCTGTTGCATTTGCTGTAAATGCTACATTTAAACTATTTTTAACACCGAAAAAGTTTGCAACTTTTTCTCTAATCTCATATATTTTTTTTCCAACCTCTATAGCTTTTCTATGACCAGCTCTTCCTGGATTAGCATTATACTCTTTAATTGAACTATTTACAACATTATAAATCTCTTCTGGCTTTGGTGAACTTGTTGCTGAATTATCAAAATAATATATTTTCATTTTTTTCTCCTTTAAAAATAATAAAGAGAGGATTTCTCCTCTCTTTATCTTAGTTTATTTTAGCGAAAACTTCAACTATATTGTATAAATGATCTTTTATTCTTCTATAGTTGTTTAAAATATCCATATATCCTGTACTTAGCATTGCTGGCATAACATTCTCTGATACATGCTCTAAATGAGATGCTCTTGCTCTTTTGTACTCTTCTTTTATTTGGTTACATTTCTTTATTGCATCTATAAATAAATCTTTATCTCTTAATTCATAAGCTCTATTTATATCTACAAATAAACTTTCTACATTTTTATGTAATTGACTTAAAGTTGTTCTCTTATACTCGTTTAGTTCAATTCCATTATCTTGCATTTTCTTTAAAGTCTTTGCAATTCTTAATAAGTAATCACTTATAGTTTCATACTCATCACAAGTTTGTAAATTCTCTCTAGTGTCTTCTGTATTAGCATAATCTAATGTTCCATTTAATATTTTAAAGTTTACATCTGAAATTTCTTTTTGGAATAAGTCTAATCTGTCTTCTAATTTTTCTATTTTTCCAACTTGATTATCTATTTTTTCTTTTCCTGTAAACACTTCATTTAATTCCACAAAAATCTCTTTTATTTGAGTTCCCATATCTAAAATTTCTTTATGAGTTTGCTCTACTACAACTGATGGTGTATCAGCCATTAATACATCTAGATGAGTAACTCTCTCTTTAGCTACAGGTGAATCTGATTTTACAACTTTACATAAGAAATCAGCTAAATAACCAATAAATGGTATGAACATAACTACATTTATTATGTTAAACATTGTATGTGCTGTTGCTATAGCTGCTGTTAAGTTATTAGTAGGGTCTAGTATTGTTTCTAAGAACTTTAAATAAGGTCTAAATATTGTTGTTGCCCATAAAACACCAGTTATATTTATTATTGTATGTGCATAAGCTGCTCTTTTAGCATTTGCTGTTGCATTTAATGAAGCTAATAAAGCTGTTATTGTTGTTCCTACATTTTCTCCCAACACTAATGCTACTGCTGTTGGATAATCAATTAATCCTTGAACAGCTAAAGTTATTGTAATTCCTAATGTTGCTGATGACGATTGCACTACTGCTGTTAAAAGTGCTCCTACTGCCGCTGCTTTTAATACTCCTAAGTATGTATCAGCAGTGAATGCATGGAATAATGAAACAAATTCTGGTAATGATCTTAATGGCTTTAAACCATCACTCATTAATTCTAATCCAAAGAATATTAAACCTAATCCCATTATTGCCATTGCTCTTGTTCTAGCTTTTTCACTAGTAAAGAACATTGTCGAGATTGCTGCTGCTCCTGCCATAGGAAGTCCATATTTACCTATTTTTAAAACTAAAATCCAACCTGTTATAGTAGTTCCTATGTTAGCTCCTAATATAACTCCCAAAGCTTGCTTTAATGACAATAACGAAGCGTTTACAAATCCTATTGTCATTACAGTACTTACAGATGATGATTGAACTAATCCTGTTACAAATACTCCCATTACTATCGCTAACAAACGATTTGTAGTAAGCATTGCTAAGATTTTTTTCAATCTCTCTCCTGCCATTTTTTGCATTCCTTTAGACATGTTTTCCATTCCGTATAAGAATAGCCCCAGTCCTCCTAGAACCTTAAAAAAGATATCTAAGTACATTTTTCCTCCTGAATTCTATTTTTTATTTTAATTTCCTAATTAATTGTGAACTAGCTAGATTTTATCATGTATTTAAAAAAATGTAAAATAAAAAACCAATTATTGACTTAGTTTTTACACAATCTTTACATTAGACTTTTTTTCATTAATAAAAATATCATTAAGTTTGTATTTTTTCTATATATGTAATATAATTAATATAAAAAACTTAATTATATTAAGGATTCAAGGATGTGGAAAATGATAAAAGGTAATGTTGAAGGAGTTAGAGATTCTATTTTAGCTGAATTAGATACTATTTATGGTATGAACGTTGAAAAAGGGAAACTTGTTAACCCTGAAATTGTAGGTCTTATTACTGATATTACGAGAGTTATCAATCGTGAAATTAGTGTTTCTATTGATAGAAAAGGAAAAGTTTTAGAAGTTTCAATTGGTGATAGTAACAGTGTTGAACTGCCTATTTTAGAAATTACAAGTAAAAAATTGAGTGGTGTTAAAGTTATTCATACTCATCCAAACGGATATTCTAAACTTTCTATGATTGATATTTCAGCTCTTTTGAAACTAAAATTAGATGCTATTTTAGCTATTGGTGTTGGAGAAAATGAAATAACTGGTATTAATGTTGGATACTGTAAGATTGAAAATCAAGAACTTACTTATGAAGAGCTTCACAATCTTTCTTTAGAAAAAACTTTATCAATTGATTATCTTGATAAAACATTAGAGATTGAAGCTGAGCTTAGAAAAACTGACGTTGTTGAAGATGATAGTGAGTATGCTATAATTGTTGGTGTTGATTCTGAAGAAAGTTTAGATGAGCTTGAAGAGTTAGCAAGAGCTTGTGAGGTTAATGTTGCTGGTAGAATCTTCCAAAAAATTAAAAGAATTGATAATATTTTCTATATCGGTAGTGGAAAGGTTAAAGAACTTGCTCTACTTAGACAGATTAAAAATGCTAATCTTATAATTTTTGATGAAGAACTTAGTGGTGTTCAAATTAAAAATTTAGAAGCTGTCACTGGTTGTAAAGTTATTGATAGAACTATTTTAATATTAGAAATATTTGCTAGAAGAGCTAGAACTAGAGAAGCTAAAATTCAAGTTGAATTAGCTCAACTTAAGTACAGAAGCCATAGACTTATCGGTCTAGGAAGTGTTATGTCTAGAACTGGTGGTGGAATTGGTACTAAAGGTCCTGGTGAAAAAAAATTAGAAATTGATAGAAGAAGAATTAAAGATGATATTTTTGCTCTTAGACAAGAATTAGAAAAAATTAAAAAAATTAGAGCTTTACAAAGAACTAAAAGAGAAAGCTCAGGTATTCCTAGAGTATCCCTTGTTGGATATACAAATGTTGGTAAATCTACTCTTAGAAACCTTCTAGTTGATATGTATCCAAGTGATAACACTGTAAAAAAAGAAGCTGTTTTTGCTGAAAATATGCTTTTCGCTACTCTTGATGCAACTACAAGAACTATGGTTTTACCTGATAAAAGAGTTACAGCTTTAACGGATACTGTTGGTTTTGTTAGAAAGTTACCTCATGATCTTGTAGAAGCTTTCAAATCTACTCTTGAAGAGGTTATATTCTCTGATCTTCTTGTTCATCTTGTTGATGCTTCAAGTGACACTGTAGTTAAGCAAATTATATCTGTTGAAAATGTTTTAACTGAGTTAGGTGCAGTTGATAAACCTACTATTTTAGCTCTTAATAAATGTGATGTTGCTACTGAAGAACAGATTCAGAAATTAAAAGAACTATATTCACATATGGATATCATTGAAATTAGTGCTCGTAATGAAATGAATATAGATTTATTAATGGATAAAGTTATGAATTCTCTTCCTAGAACAATGAAAAGAGTTGAAATGCTTATACCTTATTCTGAAAGTTCTATAAATGCTTATTTACATAGAAATGCTATTATAGAGAGTGAGTCTTATGAAGCTGAAGGAACACTTGTTATAGCTACTTTAAGTGATGAAGCTTATAATAAATGTATTAATTTTGTTTTAAAAGAGATTTAATAATTTTTAAAAAATATTATTGACATTTTTTAAAAATTATGGTACTATTATTTTGTGATTGCGGGAGTAGCTCAGTTGGTAGAGCGTCAGCCTTCCAAGCTGAATGTCGCGAGTTCGACCCTCGTCTCCCGCTCCATAAAATATTTTGGTACTTTGCCCCGTTCGTTCAACGGTTAGGACAATAGATTTTCACTCTATAGACAGGGGTTCGATTCCCCTACGGGGTACCATTTGGGGATATAGCTCAGTTGGGAGAGCGACGCACTTGCACTGCGTAGGTCAGCGGTTCGA
>JBOFLW010000010.1:0-5689 GCA_051658065.1 Cetobacterium sp. | reverse complement strand
TCCTTCTGAATCAAGTAATCCAGTTACAATATGAGTATTTCCAATATCTACAGCTAAAAGCATGTAAGTCACCACCTAATAAATTTTATATAATCGATATTATAAACTATATTTGGAAAAATGTAAATTTTTCTCGGATAAATTATTAAAATTTCATATAATATAGTAAAGATTATTAATGAGGTGTTTACATGAAAAAATCAGTAGGGATAGTAGTAGAATATAATCCTTTTCACAATGGACATAAATATCATTGTCTGAAGGCTAAAGAGCATGGTGATATAGTTATAGCTGTAATGAGTGGAGATTACGTTCAGAGAGGAGAGCCAGCACTCATAAATAAATGGGATAGAGCAGAATTAGCTTTAAAAAGTGGAGTTGATATAGTTGTAGAACTTCCTGTTTTTTACTCAACACAGAGTGCAGAGATATTTTCAAGAGGAGCAGTAGGTATTTTAAATTTATTACATACAGATAAAATTGTATTTGGGTCTGAAAGTGGAAATGTTGAAAATTTAGTAAATAGAGCAGAATTAGAGGAGAAAGAAGAGTTTAAAGAAGAGTTAAAATATTTTTTAAAAGAGGGGTTATCATATCCAACAGCATATTCGAATACATTAAAAAAATTGAATATTGATACCGAGTTAAATTCAAATGACATTTTAGGTGTCGAATATATAAAAGCTTTAAAGTTTTGGAAAAGTAAAATAAATCCAATAGCAATAAAAAGAGAGAAAAGTGGATATTATTCAGAAGGTATAGAAGATGGAATTTCAAGTGCTACTGGAATTAGAAAAAAAATTGGTATTGGAGAAGAGATTAAAGATGTAGTTCCAGAAGAAACATATAAAGTTTTAAATGAAGCTATAAAAAATAATAGATTTGCAAAGTTAGAAGATTTTTATTCATTAATAAAGCATAGAATTTTACTAGAAAAAGAAAATTTAAAATCTATACAAGATATAGAGGTAGGGTATGAAAATAAATTATATGAAGCAGCTTTTTCTAGCCTTGATTTTGATAGTTTTTTTGAAAAAATTCAAAGTAAAAGATATACTTTAGGAAGAGTTCAAAGAATTTTAGTTCATATTCTTTTAGGAATAAAGAAAGATGAAACAGAAATAAATAAAAATAAAATTCCATATATACGAATTTTAGGATTTACGAAAGATGGACAAAGTTATTTGAAAGAGCTAAAAAATGAAAATATAACTATTTTAACAGCTTTAAAAAATGTTCAAAAAAAATTAAATGAAGATGAGTTGAAATTTTTAGAACAAAATGAAATAGCTAGTAAAATTTATGCTATGATAAATCCTTATGAAGATAGAAAAATACCAATAATAATAAAGTAGGTTGATTAAATGGAAAGAATAAAATTAACAGATGATATAATATGGATATTAAAAAAATTAAATAATTATGGTAAAGGATACATTGTAGGAGGATATGTAAGGGATTATCTATTAGGAATTGAACCTAAAGATTGTGATTTTTGCACAGATATAGATTATGAAATATTAAAAAAAATATTTTATAACTGTTCTCCTAAAGAGATAGGAAAGGCATTTGGAATTATACAGATAGTTTACAAAGGAAAAACTTATGAAATAGCGAAGTTAAGAAAAGATATATCTTATACAACTTTTAGAAATGTAGCAGAGATAGAGTTTATAAATGATATAAATGAAGATTTGAAAAGACGTGATTTTACAGTTAATTCAATAGCTTTTGATGGAGAGAGATTGATATATTCATCAAATTATTCAAAAGAAGATATAGAGAAAAAAGTGTTAAGATTCGTAGGAGATCCAGAAATCAGAATAGAAGAGGACCCTTTAAGAATTTTAAGGGGCATTAGAATAGCAGTAGATAAAAATTTAAAAATATTAAAAGAAACAGAATTAGCTATGAAAAATAAAAAAAGTGAAATAAAAAGAATATCTATTGAAAGAATTCAAGATGAAATTTTTAAAATGTTAATAAAGAATAATTCAAGTAAAGCATTTAAACTATTGAATGAAATTGGCTTATTCAGAGAATTGTTTAGAGAAACAGCTGATAATTTTAATTTTTTTGAAATTTTAGAGATATTGAGTAAACTTGATAAATTAAAAATAGAAAATTTGAATATAAAATTAGCAGTTATTTTTTCAGAAAATAAAAAAGATTTATTAAAATTAAAATTAGATAATAAAAGAAAAAAATCAATATTCAATATTATTGATAATAAAAATACTTTTAAAGAGATTGATAATAAGTATAACTTGAAAAAGTATATTTCTGTAATAGGATTAGAAGATTTTAAAAGTATAGTATTAATAGAAGAGTTAAAACGAGATATATCTAAAATTATAAAATTATTAGAAGATATAAACTTAAAAAAAGAACCTATTTTTTTAAAAGATTTATCAATTTCAGGAAAAGACTTGATAGAGTTAGGTATTTCTAATGGAAAAGAGATAAAGCATCTATTGGATAAAACTCATGATTTCATTTTAAGAAATCCAGAATGTAATGAAAAAAATTATTTAATAAAATTAATAAAGGAGGAAAAAATTTGAAAAAAAGAATACCTTTAATGACACAAATATTTTACGGAGTAGGAGTTAGTTATGCTATAGTTGATCAAATATTTGCTCAATGGATACTATATTTTTATCTTCCACCAGAAAACTCAGGATTAAAACCATTTTTAACACCTGTTTTAATATCATTAGCACTAGCAATATCAAGATTGGTAGATATGATATCAGACCCTGTAGTTGGATATTTATCAGATAAATTTAATAGTAGATGGGGAAGAAGAATACCGTTTATAGCAGCAGGTGCAATACCTTTAGGAATATCGACAGTTGCATTCTTTTATCCACCAGTATCAAGTGAAAAAGCAGCATTTATATATCTAACAATGGTTGGATCACTCTTTTTTACTTTTTATACAATAGTAGGAGCGCCTTATAATGCCTTGATTCCAGAGATAGGAGAAAATTCAGAGGAAAGATTAAACCTTTCAACTTGGCAATCGGTATTTAGACTATTATACAGTGCTATAGCTATGATATTACCAGGAGTTTTAATTAAATTCTTTGGTAAAGGAGATACTTTAGTTGGAATTAGAGGTATGGTAATCTCTTTAAGTATTTTATGTGTGCTAGGACTTTTTGTTACAGTACTATTAGTTCCCGAAAAAAAATATTCTAGACCAGTAGAGAATGTTGGAGCAATTAAAGAGATATTAAAAGAGGTTATGAAAGATAAAGATTTTAGATATTATTTATTAGGATTATTATTTTTCTTTGTAGGATTTAATTCTCTTAGAGCTATGATGAACTATTATGTAGAAGATATAATGGGTTATGGTAAAGAGACAATAACAATTGCATCAGCATTATTGTTTGGAGCATCAGCATTATTTTTCTATCCTGTAAATAAATTATCAAGAAAATATGGTTACAGAAAAATAATGTTAGCATCACTAATAGCTTTAATAATATTAACAATATGTTTGTCATTATTAGGTAAAGTTATTCCTGTTAAGTATGGATTCTTAATATTTGGATTATTAGGAATACCAATATCAGGAGCAGCATTTATATTTCCACCAGCTATGATGAGTGATATAAGTGAAAAAATTAGTAATAGAATAAATAATAGAATAGAGGGTGTTTGTTTTGGAATTCAAGGTTTCTTCCTTAAAATGGCATTTTTATTATCAATTGTAACATTGCCTTTGATGCTAGTTTTAGGTGGAAGTGGTGAGGTAACAAAATTTGGAATCTACTCTTCAGCAATATTCTCAGCAGTATCTTTTGTAATCTCATATATATTTTATTTTAAGTATAAAGAGTAATAGGAGGTAATGTTGAAAAAAATAGAGATTGGGGCAATTTTAATCATACTTGCCTCAATTTTCTTTTTTAGGTTAAGCATTGTAAGCCTTAAAGAGAAATTTGAGATTGGAGATACTGTTCAGATTACAGGAAGAGTAGATGCAGGAAAAGGTAAAATAGAAACTATAAATGGAAAATATCCAACTAGTAATATATATTTTACAGTAGATAAAATTGAGGATGGCAATATCTCTTTTTGGGGAAATATAACTAAAATAACAAAGCTAAAATGGGGAGTTAATTACAATATTAAATCAGAGGAGTATGAAGTTAGAGATAATATTGTTCAAAAATTTTTTAGAAGTAAAATAGAAAAGCTAGCAGAGAATTATTCTATTAATTTATTAAATTTTATGAAAGCAGTATTTTTAGGAGAGGGATATCTTGTAGATTCAGAAACAAAAGAGATGTTTAAATATACAGGAACATCTCATTTATTAGTTATATCAGGATTGCACATAGGGGTTATTATATCAGGTTTATCATATATATTACTTAAATTAAAAATAGATAAGGTAAAAAGATATAGTCTTATTTTAATTTTTTTAACAATATATATTGTTGGAATAGGGAGATCTCCATCAGTTTTTAGAGCTTATATAATGGGAGCTATATATATTTCTGGAAATATATTGTATGAAAAAGTGAATAGTAAAAAATCGTTATTTTTATCTTTTGTTATTTCGTTAATGATATATCCTATTTGGATTTATTCATTAGCTTTTTGGATGTCTTACACTGCTGTTTTTTCAATAATTTTTATATACAAGTTAATTCCAAAAGTAAAAACATTCAAACGAAATTTTTTGAATGAAGCTTTCAATGTAGTAATTCTAAGTTTAACCATACAGATTTGTATGACACCGATTTTATATCTGTTTTTTAATACAATTCCATTATTATCTTTTATAAGTAACGTAATTCTAATTCCAATTGCATCTATATTTGTAATGTTAGGATTCTCAACATTATTTTTATCGAATTTTTATTTAGGTTTTTTAACAATGCCACTAGTAAATTTAAATTATATTATTTTAATTGAAATAGTGAGCGTTTTAAGTAATATTCCATATTTGACATTAGAATTATAGATATGTTAATCTATATTGTGAGGTGATAAAATGTTTATATTTAAAATTATAATATTGTTGTTTTCGTTAGTTTTACATGAATTAGCTCATGGATATACTGCTTTATTGTGTGGAGATAAAACAGCAAAAAAATCAGGAAGATTATCATTCAATCCATTAAAACATTTAGACCCAGTAGGAGCTTTAATTCCTATCTTAATGTTGTTAAGTGGTAGTAATTTTATTTTTGGTTGGGCAAAGCCTGTACCAGTTAACTATTTTGCATTTAAAAATGGTAGAGTAGGAGAGTTTTTAGTTTCAATAGCAGGTGTTGTAACAAATTATAGTTTAATGATAATTGGAGCATTATTAATAAGATTCAAAATAGTAGAGGTTAATGATTTATCAATTTATTTTATAATGATAAATATGGCTTTAGGAACATTTAATCTTATGCCAATTCCACCTTTAGATGGTTCAAGAGTTATAGCATCTTTATTAAACGATGAAAATAGAATAAAAATATTTACGATAGATAGTTATGGAATATTAATTATTTTAGTATTGAGCTATTTTGGTATTTTAAACAAAATAATGTCTCCTATTTATAATTTTATGATAGGAGTAATAGATTTTATAATTAGGAGTTAAATAGATGAAAACAATAGAAAAAAGTGTAAGAATAGAGTTTGAAGAGAGAAAATCAAAATTTATAGGATATGCAAA
>JBOFLW010000009.1:0-1115 GCA_051658065.1 Cetobacterium sp. | reverse complement strand
AACGAAAGGAGAATGACTGGGCAAATGAGAAAGTGACTCCGGCTACAGAAACGGAGACACAAGTGCAGAAAGTGGTTGGTCCAAGAGAGCAAGCAAATGTACAGACGGGAGAGCCAGAGAATCTTTTCGATCTGAATGGGAACGGTGAGGCGAATGACCCAGTGACTGAGGAAAATCTACAAACGGCTGCGAACAACGATTCAGCAGAACTTCTACGGTATCATCACAAGTTTGGACATATTTCGTTTGCAAGACTCCAAGCAATGGCTAAGCAAGGAACTCTTCCTGCAAGACTAGGAAAATGTCCGATTCCGTTATGTGCAGCATGCTTCTATGGGAAAGCAACCAAGCGACAAACACGTACGAAGACCCCAGTATCAATCCTACCATACAAGAAGGTCACTCGGCCAGGGCAAGTCATTTCAGTGGACTGTTTGACCTCAGACGATCCTGGTTTGGTGGCACAGATGGCTGGAAATCCTACGCATGCAAGGTACAAACACGTCATTGTCTTTGTGGATCATTACTCGGACTTAAGTTATGTCCATCTACTCAAAACACAGAGTGCTGAAGAAGTCATCCAGGCAAAAGAGGCATTTGAAACTTATGCCGAATCCTTTGGAATAGATGTGCGACATTATCATGCAGACAATGGAATATTTAATGCAAAGGAGTGGCGGTTGGCATGCTCTGAGTCCCATCAAGGCTTAACGTTTGCAGGAGTTAATGCACATCATCAAAATGGACGAGCAGAGAGAAGAATCAGATCACTGCAAGATATGGCAAGGACAATGTTGATCCATGCAAATCATCGGTGGCCGCAGGCAATCAATGTGCATTTATGGCCATACGCAATCAGAGCAGCAAACGACAGCTTAAATGCAACCCCATGTGCTCGGCATAAGTTCAAGTTCTCACCTCTGCAAATCTTCTCACGATCAGATATTGATCTCAACCCAAAGCATTGGATCCCATTTGGAAGTCCCGTGTATGCGCTGTCACCAAAGTTGCAGGGATCAGTCAGAATCATGAACAAGTGGGAGTCCCGAGCAAGGCTGGGAATTTATTTGGGAAGATCTCCAATGCATGCACGTTCGGTAGCATTAGTCTTAAGT
>JBOFLW010000008.1:0-1541 GCA_051658065.1 Cetobacterium sp. | reverse complement strand
GCTTTTAATCCTGCAGCATTTAAAGCTTCTAAAGTTGCTTTTGGTAATGCTTTTACTGCAAATTTAAATACATCTTGACCTTTCATTTGTAAGAAGTTTGATCTTTCATCTAAAACCTCTTGGCTTAAAGGTTTTCTTGTTCCTCCTGCTGGAGTTCTTAAAGCACCTTTAACGTCTGCTTCTGCTCCTAAAAACTGAGAAACTATTCCATATCCATCTTCCACTTCTGAAACAACTGCTGCTGCTGCTCCATCACCAAATAAAACTGCAGTGTTTCTATCTTGTAAATCCACACATTTAGATAATACTTCTGCTCCTATTACAAGAATATTCTTATTCATTCCAGAAGCTATCAATGCCTTTGCCATTGTCAATCCATAAACAAAACCACTACAAGCTGCATTTATATCTAATGCTGCTGCATTTATAGCCCCTATTAACTCTTGAACTACACAAGCCGTACTTTGAATCGGATAATCTGGTGTTGTTGTAGCTACTAATATCATATCTACATCTTCTGCTGAAAGCCCTGCTGATTTTAATGCTAACTTTGCAGCTTCTGCTCCTAAATCAGAAGTAGCTTCATTTTCATTTGCAAATCTTCTTTCTTCAATACCAGTTCTTGTTCTAATCCACTCATCTGTTGTATCTATAATTTTTTCAAAATCAAAATTTGTCATTACTTTTTCAGGAACATAAGTTCCTAATCCTATTATACCTACATTTTTAAGCTTCATTATTTCCTCCTTCGGCTTCTTTCATAACCTCTGTTAGTCTCTCTATAAATTTATCTTCAGCAAATTTATTGGCAACTTTCAATGCATTTTTTATTCCTTTTGCCCTTGAATTTCCATGAGCTTTTATTGAAATTCCATTTATCCCTAAAAATAGTGCTCCTCCATATTCTGAAGAATCTAATCTACTCTTTAATCTTTTTAAAATAGGCATCAATAAAAAGGCTCCTATTTTTCCTAAGAAACTATTAGATATCTCCTCTTTTAAAATTGAAAATATAAATTTAGCTGTTCCCTCTGCTGTTTTTAAAACCATATTACCAGTGAAACCATCAGTAACAACAACATCAACTTTGCCATTCATCATCTCTGTACTCTCTATATTACCAATGAAATTTATATTTTTATTCTCTTTTAAAAGATTAAAAGATTCTCTTGTAATTTCATTTCCTTTTCCATCTTCTGTACCAATATTTAACAATCCAACTTTTGGATTTTTTATATTAAACATCTCTTCATAGTACACTGCTCCCATTGTAGCAAATTGATTTATAAACTCTGCTCTACAATCTGCATTTGCTCCAACATCCATTAAAACTATATCTCTATTTTTACTTGGAAATATTGTAGTTATTGCTGGTCTTAAAACGCCTTTTACTCTTCTCAACTTAAGTTGACTAGCACTTATTAAAGCACCTGTATTTCCAGACGATACTGAGGCATCTGCAGTACCTGATTTTACCAACTCTAACGTTCTATTCATAGAAGAATCTTTTTTACTACGAACAGCCACCATTGGGTCATCAT
>JBOFLW010000007.1:0-3560 GCA_051658065.1 Cetobacterium sp. | reverse complement strand
CTTCTGATAGCATGAAATCATTTATAATTCCGATTTCGTTTATCTATGCATTATGTGGTGTTATGAGGTTAGTAAAATTTAATATAGTAACAACTGCATCAAGTGAAAAAGATGATTTTAGCGGAATGCCAATTCCATCTGGAGCATCAGTAGTTTGTTCATACCTTTTATTCACAGGAGCAATTAAAGAAACTTTAGGATTAGATATCTTTTCAATAGAGGCGTTTGTAGGATTAACATTATTAGCAGCAATATTGATGGTAAGTACCATTCCATTTAAAACTCCAGATAAAGTGTTTAAATTTATTCCTAAAAAACTAATATTACCAGTTGTAGTATTAATATTAGCAACATTAAAATATAGTATGTTTATAGTAACTACTTACTACATACTTGTAAATTTAATAAAGTTTTTCTTAGAGAGATCAAAAGAAGAAGTTGAATAAAAAAATTGTGATACCCGATAAAGTCCAAAAAAACTATTGGAAAATCGGGTATTTTATTTGAACAGAACTATAATTGTATGGTATAATTTTAAAGGAGAAAATATGAGTATATTAGATAGATTAAATGAAAAACAAAGAGCAGCAGCTCAAAAAATTGAAGGACCTCTACTTATATTAGCAGGAGCAGGTTCTGGAAAAACAAGAACAATAACTTACAGAATAGCTCATATGATAAATGAAAAAGGAGTTTCACCATATAAAATATTAGCAGTTACTTTTACAAATAAAGCAGCTAAAGAGATGAGAGAAAGAGTAGAAAGCTTAATTGGTGATGACGCACATAAAGCTATGATTTCAACATTCCACTCTTTTGGAGTAAGATTATTAAGAGTTTACGGAGAAAAGTTAGGGTACGGAGCTAATTTTACTATATATGATACTGATGACCAAAAAAGAGTAGTTAGAAATATAATGAAATCTTTAGTTTTAACGGATAAATCTTTAACTGAGGGAATGGTAGTATCTATAATTTCAAAATTAAAAGAAAATGGTGTAACTATTTCAGATTATGAAAAAGATAACAGATTTGATAATCATTATAAAATAGTTCTAGAATGCTATAGAAGATACAGTGGAGTATTGAAAGAAAATAATGGAATGGATTTTTCAGATATATTAGTAAATTTACATAAACTTTTAGATATACCTGAAATATTAGAGAAATTACAAGAAAAATTTAGATATGTAATGGTTGATGAATATCAAGATACAAACAACATTCAATATAATATTATAACTAAAATAGCTTCAAAATATAGAAATATATGTGTTGTTGGAGATGAAAATCAGAGTATATATGGATTTAGAGGAGCAAATATAAAAAATATACTTGATTTTGAAAAAGATTATAAAGATGCTCTTGTTGTAAAACTAGAAGAAAATTATCGTTCAACATCAGCTATATTAACTGCAGCAAATGAGGTCATAAGAAATAATAAAACTTCAAAAGATAAAAATTTATGGACTAAAAAACCTCAAGGTGAATTGATAACAATTAAAGAGTGTACTGATGGAAGAGCTGAGGTTAACTATATAATAGAAGAGATTGTTCGTAGAAAAAACTTTGGAAAAAATTATAAAGATTTTACAATTCTTTATAGAACAAATGCTCAATCTAGACTTTTTGAAGAGGGATTATTAAAATATAATATACCTTATAAAGTTTTTGGTGGAATGCAATTTTATCAAAGAGCGGAAATAAAAGATATTATAGCTTATTTAACAGTTATCAATAATCAACAAGATACAATCAACTTAAATAGAATAATAAACGTTCCAAAGAGAAAAATTGGAGATAAAAGTATTGAAAAAATAAGAGAGTTTGCAAATGGAGCTAAGATATCTATGTTTGAAGCTCTTGGTCAAGGAGCTGAAATTCCAGGATTAACAGCAGGTGTAAAGATAGCCTTAGATGAGCTTTACACAACTTTAAAAAATTTGATAGCATTAACAGAGGATGGCTCAGTAAGTGAAGTTTTTGATGAGTTGATAAGAAGAGTTGGATATTTCAGTTACTTAAATTCAACTTATGGAGTTGAATCAGAGGGAAGAATAGAAAACGTAGAAGAATTAAAAAACTCAATTGTCGAATTAGAAAAAACAGTAGACTTTTTAACTTTGAGAGAGTATTTAGAAAATATATCTTTAGTAAGTGCAACAGATGAACTAGAAGGAGATGCAGATTACATAAAACTTATGACTATACATAATTCTAAGGGATTAGAGTTCCCAGTTGTGTTCTTAACAGGGGTAGAAGATGATATATTCCCAGGTTCTAAAAAAGTTTTATTTAATCCAGAAGAGCTAGAAGAGGAAAGAAGACTTTGTTATGTGGCAATAACTAGAGCAGAGGAAAAACTTTATATAACTTATGCAAAGAGTAGATTTGTTTATGGTGAATTTTTAGGAAAAATGAAATCAAGATTTATTGAAGAGTTGCCAGAAGGGGTTCTTGAAAGAACTGAAAGAGCTCAAGAGATATTACCTAAATCAAGAAGTTCTCATAACGGAAATAAATTAACTGGTTATAAAAATGTAATAGATGCAAACGATTTGAAGAAATTAAAAAACATTTCAAATTCACCATTCTCTATGGGTGAAAAAGTTATACATTCAAAATTCGGATTAGGAAAAGTAGTAGAGATATCAGAAAAAAAATTAGGTGTTCAATTTGTAGATGGAAAAAGAGATATCGCTATAATTTTAGCTACAAAATTCTTAACAAAAGCATAAATTTTATAGTAAGGAGTAAGATATGAAAAGAAAAACTCTTAATAAAGAAGTTCAATATAACGGTATTGGGCTTCATAAAGGAGAGGAAATAAAAATGAAATTGGTTCCTGCTCACGAAGGTGGAATAGTTTTCAAAAGAGTTGATTTAGAAGATGGAAAAAATGTAATTTTCATGAATTTAGATAATACTTTTGATTTAACTAGAGGAACAAATTTAAAAAATGAATTTGGAGCAGCAGTTTATACAATTGAGCATTTTTTATCAGCTCTTTATATTTCTGAAATAACAGATTTAGTAGTGGAGTTAGATGGAAATGAATTGCCTATTGGAGATGGAAGTGCTAGAGTATTTCTAGATGTTATAGAAAATGTTGGAACAACAGAGCTTCAAGAGGATTTAGAAGAGATTATTATTAAAAAGCCAACAAATTTAACAGTAGGAGATAAGCATATAGTAGCATTACCATTTGATGGATATAAAATAACTTATACTATAAAATTTGACCATACATTTTTAAAATCTCAAATGTTAGAGATTGTATTGGATACTGACTCTTATAAAAAAGAGATAGCAAATGCAAGAACATTTGGATTTGATTATGAGGTAGAATACTTAAAGAAAAATAATTTAGCTTTAGGTGGAACTTTAGAAAATGCTATAGTTGTGAAAAAAGATGGTATATTAAATCCGAGTGGATTAAGATTTGAAGATGAATTTGTAAGACATAAAATTTTAGATTTAATTGGAGATTTCAAAGTTCTAAATAAACAGATAAAAGGTCATATAATAGCTATAAAAGCAGGTCATGCTTTAGATATAGA
>JBOFLW010000006.1:0-6396 GCA_051658065.1 Cetobacterium sp. | reverse complement strand
GAATCTCTGTAGGAGAGGATGGAGGATCACATCAATCTATCGAGGATATCTCACTTATGAGAAGTATCCCAGGAATGGTTGTATTATCTCCAGCAGATGCAACAGAAACTAAAAAGATGATATTTGCAGCAGCAGAGTACAATGGTCCTGTATACATCAGAATGGGAAGATTAGATGTTCCAGTTCTGTTTGATGAAAGTTATGATTTCCAAATAGGATTAGCAAATACATTAAAAGAAGGTACTGATGTTTCAATTTTAGCAACAGGATTAATGACTGCAAGAGCTTTAGAAGCAGCAGAAAAATTAGAAGCAGAAGGAATCTCAGCTAGAGTAATAAATGTAGGAACAATAAAACCTTTAGATGGAGAAACAGTTCTAAAAGCAGCACAAGAGACAAAGTTCTTAGTAACAGCAGAAGAACATTCTGTAATAGGTGGATTAGGTTCAGCAGTAGCAGAATTTTTATCAGAGACACATCCAACATTAGTAAAGAAAGTTGGAATTTATGATAAATTTGGTCAAAGTGGAAAAGGTGACGAATTACTAGAGAAATATGAATTAACAGCAGAAAAAATAATTTCAGTAGTAAAAGAAAACTTATAATTATAATGCAGTATAGAGGTTGGTTTAACTGACCTCTATATTTTAATTAGGGAGAAGAGATGCAAAATAGAAAAGGAAAAAGAACATTTATAGCTTTAGTATTAAGTTTTATGATATTTAATATATTTATATCTCTGTCCTCTAATAGCTATTTTATTGGGAAAATATTAAAAAATAATTATTTTATGACAATAGAATTACAAAATGATACTGAAAAAGATAAAATTCAAAACTTTGAAAAATTTATTTTACAAAATGAAAATGTAAAATCAATAAAATTTTTATCAAAAGAAGAGGCTTTTAAAAATTTGCAAAGAGAATTAGATATAGTAATACCTAAAAGTCAAAACCCATTACCGAATTCAATGATTGTATATTTTAAAAATGAAAAAAACCTTCAAACTATTCAAGAGTTACTAGATGTAAATCCAATGGTTAGGGAGATATATATAGATAATCAATTTTTACAAAATACTCAAAAAAAAATAAGTGCAGTAAATATATCTTTATTCTTATTTTTATTTCTATCAATTGGAGTATATTATCAAATAACAACAATATTAAGAGGAGTTGTAATAAGAGATTATATGGTTAACTCAATAAAAACTCCTCAAAATAAGAAAAACTTTATGTTTGCTAGAAATAAAAATTTGATTCCATTTTTAGGAAGTTCTTTAATTGGAGGATTACTATTTTTTAATGTTTATATAATACTAAAAGAAAAATATCAACAAATTTTCTCGACACTAATTCTTCAAAGTTTTAAGCAACTACTAATGTTAGAGATTATAGCAACAATTATTGTTATAATATTAGCTTGGAAATCAACTTCTAAACTAAAAAAAGATGAGGTTTAATTATGAGAGTGTTGATAGTTTTTTTTATTTGTACAACATTTATTTTTTCAGAAAGTGTTGATAGTTTAAAAAATAAAGTAAAAAAAATTGAAAGTGAAATAAAACAAAAAAGTAGTAGAATTCAAAATATAAATTCAGAAAAAGTGAGTGTCGAAAAGCAAATAGAAAATATAAATAATGAAATTAAAGAGATAGAGAAAGAAGCTCAAAAGATACAAGAAGAGATAAAAATAGTAAATAGAAGTATACAATATGGTGGACTAAATTTAGAAACAAGTAATAATGTTTTAAATAGAAGAAAATCAGAATTTAAAGCTAAGATGATAGAAGTGAACCGTAAAGCAAATTTGAAAAGTTATCAAAAAGAAGAAAGTATCGCTAAAAGAAGTTTTTCGAGATTACTTTTTTCTGATTTAGAAAGTATGGAGCATATAAAAAATGTTCAAACCTCTATTGAAGAAGTAAAGAAAAATGTAGAAAAAGATAGGCAAAAATTGACATTATTAAAAAGAAGAATGGATTCAAATAGAAAAGCTGGAGAAGTAAAAAAACAAGAAAAAAATAGACTAATAGTTAAGTTAAATCAAGAAAAAACAACACATGTAAAAAATATAAGTAAATTAGAAAGTCAAAAGAAAAGTATAGAAAAAGAGGTTGAAAGAATAATAAAAGCTAGAGCAGCAGCATCAAAAACAGTGAGATTGGATAAAGCACTAGTTGGATTGGGAAAATTTGTAAAACCAATGTCAGGAACTGTAGTTGTAAAATTTAAATCTAAAAAAAATGGAGCTGTTCAAAGTAACGGAATAGAGATAGCTGGGAAAATGGGTAATAAGATAAAAGCAGCATCTAAAGGAAAAGTTATATATGCAGATAAATTCCAAGGATTGAATAATGTTATAATGATAGATTATGGTTATAATACAATAGGAGTATATGGTAATCTAATAGCCCTTAATGTAAAGCTAAATCAGCAAGTGTTGAGAGGTCAAGATATTGGAATTTTAGGATTAAATACAGAAAGCAAAGCAAATTTATATTATGAAGTTAGGTTTAATTTAAAACCAATCAATCCAGAAAATTTATTTTAATGGAGGAAGAATGAAGGGAATCATAATTTATAACGAAGATAAAATTGAAGCAAAAAAACTTTATTCTGAAATATTATCATTTTTAAATATGAAAAATATTGAAATTCTTGAATTGAATAAAATATTGAAAGCAGATTTTGCAGTTGTAATCGGAGGAGATGGAACGTTATTAAGAGCATCTAAAACTTTAATAAAAAACAGTGATATAGATATATTTGCTGTAAATGCAGGTTCTTTAGGATTTTTAACAGAAATAAAAGCTGAAGAGTTTCAGGATACATTTAATAACTATTTAAAAGGTATATCTAAAAAAGAGTGTAGACAATTTTTAGAAATAGTAATAAATGATAAAAAAATAGATGTATTGAATGAGGTTGTAATTTCAAAAAAAACAGCAAGTTCGAAAATTCTTAATATATCTATGAGTACAGAACAAAGTAAAATATGTGATTATAAAGCTGATGGAATAATAATAGCAACACCAACAGGTTCAACAGCTTATTCGCTGTCTGCAGGTGGTCCAATAGTAATGCCACAAATAAAGGCGATAGTGGTAACACCTTTAGCACCACATAATCTAGCAACAAGACCAATAATTATAAGTGGAGATGAAAAATTAATAGTAACTCTAAATCCCGAGCAGAAAGGTAGTATAATAATAGATGGAGAAAATGAATTAGAAATAAATAAAGATGAAAAAATTTCGATATACTATTCTAATAAAAAGATAAATCTTATACTCACAGAAGGAAGAGACTATTATGGAATCCTAAGAGATAAGTTAAAGTGGGGAGATAATCTATGTTAAAAGAGTTAAAAATAGAAAATTTAGCTATAATAGAAAAAGTAGATTTAGAATTTGATAAAGGATTGATTGTTTTAACAGGAGAGACTGGAGCAGGAAAATCAATTATACTTAGTGGAATAAATCTTTTAATTGGTGAAAAAGCAAATTCTGATATGGTTAGAGATGGAGAAGATTATCTTTTAGCACAAGGAGTATTTGCTGTAAACGAAGAGCAAGAAGCTGAATTAAAAGAGATGGGAATAGATGCAGAAGATAATGAAGTTATAGTAAGAAGACATATTGATAAAAATGGAAAAGGTAAAGCTTTTGTTAATAATATAAGAGTTCCTATGTCGAGTTTAAAAGAGATAATGGGAACTCTTGTAGACATTGTAGGTCAGCACTCACATCAAATGTTGTTAAATAAAAATAATCATTTAAAATTACTTGATAGATTTTTAGGTGAAGATGGTTTAAACATAAAAAAACAGTTAGAGTTAATCTATAATGAATATTCAAGTTTAGAGAGAAGAATTCAAGATGTTGAAAAAAATAAAAGAGAAACTTTAGAAAAAAAAGAGTTTTATGAATTTCAATTAGAAGAGATTGATAAAATATCTTTGAAACCTGGTGAAGATGAAAAATTAGAAGAGGAATATAAAAAATTATTTCATGCTGGAAAAATAAAAGAAAAGTTATCATTAACAGAGGAATTATTAAAAGATGGAGAAAAAAATGCTTTGAGTATAATCTATAATAGCAGAAAAAACTTAGAGATAATTTCAAAATATGGAAAAGAATTTCAAGAAAATTTAGAAAAATTAGAAAGAGTTTATTATGATCTTCAAGATTGTGTTGATTCAATTAAAGATTTAAATGATGATATTGAAGGCGATGATATAAGGTTAGAAAAAGTTATTTCGAGATTAGATTCTATAAATCGTTTAAAATCAAAATATGGTGATGAAATAAAAGATATATTAGAGTATAGAAATACAATTGAAGAGAAACTTCAACTTTTAGATGAAAATAGTTTTCAAGTTAAAAAACTAATTAAAGAAAGAGATGAAGCAAAAGAAAAATATTATAACTTTGCAAACCAATTGAGTGAAATAAGAAAGTCAAAAGCTAAATTAATTGAAGATAATCTTCAATCAGAGCTAAAAGGATTAAATATGGGTGATGCTAAATTTAAAATAGATTTTGAAGAAGCAACTTCAATGTCATTATCTGGAATAGATTTAGTAGAATTTATGATTTCAACAAATATAGGACAGAGTTTAAAGCCTTTATGGAAAGTAGCTTCTGGTGGAGAGGTTAGTAGAATAATGCTTGCTATAAAAGTTATATTTTCAAAAGTGGATAATATACCAATTTTAATTTTTGATGAGATTGATACAGGAGTCGGTGGAGAAACAGTTAGAAAAATAGCTGATAAGCTTAAAGGGATTGGAGAAACCACTCAAGTTATGAGTATAACACATTCACCTGCTATTGCAGCAAAAGCTTCACAACAATTTTATATAGAAAAAAAATTAATAGATAAAAAAACAGTAACACAAGTAAAAAAATTAAATAAACAAGAGCGAGTGAAAGAGATAGCAAGAATGCTAGCTGGAAAAAATATATCTGAAGCAGTATTAAAACATGCTGAAGAGTTGTTAGGTGATATAGAATGAAATTATTGAAAGATTTTATACAATATAAATCAGAGTTCAAAAGTTTAAAAAAAGAAACATTAGATTTATATTATATGGATATTAAAGATTTTGAAGAGTTTTTGAAAAAAGATTTATTGGAAGTTCTAAAATATGATATTTTAAAATATATTCAATTTTTAAAAGAGAGCTATCAACCTAATTCAATTTTAAGAAAAATTAGTACAATAAAAACATTTTATAGATATCTTCAAGAAAGAAAATTAGTAGATGATAATCCAACAGATGGAATAGTAATTGAAAGAGCATCTGAAAAAGAGTTAGAAACGCTTCAATTTTGGGAAATAAATAATATACTAGATGTTTGTAATAAAGATCCTAAAGGAATTAGAGATAAATTATTAATAAAACTCTTAGTAGAGACAAATCTTTCTATAAATGATATTTTAAAGATAAAAATATCTGATTTAGAGTTATTTTCATATGAATTTATTTTTAATGAAAATAAAGGACAAAAAATAAAAGTTTCAGAAGAGATATCAAATGATTTGAAAATTTATATAAAAGAAACAAGAGATAAACTTTCGAGTAGTAGCAGTAATCTTGTTTTTTATGGATTTAGCAGACAAGCTTTTAGAGCTAGATTTATATCTTTAGGTAAAAAATCTGGTATTGAAAGAGAAATAACACCAAATATGTTGAGAAATACTTTAAAAACTATGGTAAAATATAATGATGAAACTAACGAAGAACAATTCCTTTTAGATTTAAAGGAAAAGTATTTCAAAATAGGAATAGGAGATGATTAATAGTGAAAGCTGGATTTATAGCAGTTGTAGGAAGACCTAACGTTGGAAAATCTACATTAATAAATAAACTTGTAAATGAAAAGGTAGCTATTGTTTCTGATAAAGCGGGAACAACAAGAGATACAATAAAAGGAATATTAAATTTTAATAAGAATCAATATATATTTGTTGATACTCCAGGAATACATAAACCAAAGCATCTATTAGGAGAACATATGACTAATAGTGCAATAAGAGTTTTAAGAGATGTTGATGTTATTGCAATGGTAATAGATGCATCACAGGAAATTAGTACTGGAGATTTATTTGTATTAGAAAAGATAAAAGCAGCTGTAGATACTCCAAAAGTTTTAATAGTAAATAAAATAGATAAAATAGATGATGAAGAGTTAGAGGCTAAAAGACTTGAAATAGCTGAAAAATTAGGAGAGTTTAATGCTATAGTTGAAATAGCAGGACAATATGCAATAGGAGTTCCAAAGTTACTAGATGCATTAGATCCATTCTTAGAAGATGGAATAAAATATTATCCAGATGATATGTATACAGATATGCCAACATACAGAATAATAACAGAAGTTGTAAGAGA
>JBOFLW010000005.1:0-6293 GCA_051658065.1 Cetobacterium sp. | reverse complement strand
TAAAACCATATTTTGAAGCTAATTTTATATACTCTTTATCTTTTTGTAACTCTGAATGTCCTGGATATATTGAAATTCCTAACTCTCTCATGGTACTCTCCTATTTGTTTTCTAATTTTTCTAATCTTTCGTTCATTTTAAACATATTTTCATTCATTTTTACTAATCTTTTTATTAACTCTTTTTCAGAGATTGCTGTCATTAAATGATCTTGAGCATGAACAAATACCATAGATATTGGTGTCGGCTCTCCAGCTGCTTCTTTTTGAATTAAATCTGTTTGAACATAGTGAGCTTTATGAATTGCACTCTCTGCTTCTTTCAATTTAGCCCCTGCTTCTTCAAAGTTTCCTTTTTCAGCTTCACCTAAAGCTTCATAAGCTAAACCTCTACACTCTCCTGCTTGTCCAACTATTGTGAATATTATCTCTTCTAACTCTTCTGTCATCTCTATCATTTTACGCCTCCTGTAATGTTTCTTCTTCCTCTTCTATCTCTTGTGCTGCCATTTTTGTATCGTACGCTTTCATAAACGGATAATATACAGCTCCCATTAGTACTATATTGAATAAACATAGTGCAACTGCTCTTAAATCTCCACCAGTAGCAAGATATGCTCCGATTGGTGCTGGGAAAGTCCAAGGTGCTAAGATAGCTGGTCTTGAAACTAAATCTAGTGACATAACTGTATATGAAACTATAGTTGCTAAAACTGGTCCTAATACAAATGGTATTGTAAAGAATGGGTTTAGCATAATTGGTAATCCAAATATGATTGGTTCATTTATGTTGAAGATAGCTGGTAAAATTGTAGCTTTACCTAAATCTTTTAAATACTTTGATTTTGCGAATAGTAAGAAGAATACTAATCCTAAAGTTCCTCCTGATCCTCCAATCCAGATAAACCATTGGAAGAAAGGCTCTGTTGTAATGTATGGTAAAACTTTATCTCCAGCTTGCATAGCATCAGCATTAGATGTAAGCATCTCTAACCAGATTGGTCTTGCCATAGCTCCGATAACTGATACTCCATGTATTCCAGCTGTCCAAAGCATAGTGATTAACATAACCATTATTACCGCTCCAACTGGAGTATCTACGATTCCTTTTAAAGGATTGAAAATACTGTTGAATAGGTTATGGATATCAAATCCAGCCATTATAAATACTATCCAGCAGAAGAACACAACAGCAACTGTTGGGAAAAGAGCTTCAAACGATCTAGCAACAGAATCAGGTACACCCTCTGGCATACTGATTGTGATACCTTTTGTTTTAAAGAATCTTAAAACTTCTACAGCAAATATAGACATTACAATACCTACAAACAGTCCAGCTCCACCTAATTTACTCATAGGTAGTACAAATCCAAGAGACTCCCCAGTTCCTGAAGTTGCAACCGAAGGAATAATTGTCATGAAGTATGCTAACAGCCCCAATGTTCCACCAGAAACTCCATCTAATTTATAACTTTTCGATAAACTATAACCGATATTATAAGTTGCATAGATAGCAACTAATCCCATAGTGATTCTAAAAGGTATTAGGATATTTCCTATATTCTTTTGAATCCATAAAAACATAGACATACTCTCTTTCCACGCAGCTGGTACTGGTGGGAAAGCTATTATTAAAAAGAAACTTCCAACTATTGTTAAAGGTATTGTTGAAACCATACCATCTCTTACTGCTTTTAAATGTCTCTGCTCAGCTAACTTTGTCATTGGCTTCATGAAAACATTTTCTATAATTGCATAAAACTTATCCACTTTTTTCTCCCCTATAAATATTTTATTATCGTTTTAAAATTACTTTAGCATCTCTTTTACTTGAGCTAAAATGAACTTTCCACCTAATGGGCTGTATCCTTTTGTCTCGATAACTTGAACTGGAGTAGTATTTTCATCTCCAATAGCTTTGAACTCATCTATTTTATGTCTGATTTGTGGAGCTACTAATGCACCATCCCAACCATTCTTTAACTCTGATTCAAAGTCTCCTGTTCCTACAGCTTTTGAAGTTATTTCAATCCCCTCTTTTTTCCCCTCGTTGATTAAAGATTTCACAACCATTGCACTTGACATTCCACCTGAACAAACTAATAATATTTTCATTTAAACCCTCCACTTACTTTATGAAAAAAATTTCCATTCGTATTTTTTATAGTTATATTTATATTATTTTTTCTTTTTTTTGTCAAGTGTTTTGTTAAAATAGTTTTTAACGTTCTAATTCGGACCTTAAAAATTGCAATTTAAACATATTTTTATTGACAATACATTTTTTTCATAGTATAAATTAAGTCGCGGGTGAATTGAAAAAAAGTTTCATTTATTAGAATTTTAAAAAACGGGGAGAGATTAAATTATGAAAAAACAACTTTTACTACTTAGCTTTTTAGCACTAGCTAATACCTCTTTTGCAGATGAAAATACAATTTTAGGAGTTCCTTCTGAAACTGAAGAAACTTTAAATTTCGGGGAAAAACAGCTAAATTTTGTTAACTCAATAAAAGAAGAGTTAGAAACTACTAAATTAGAATTAAAAAAATATAAAACAGAAGCTGAGAAAAATGCAGCTATCGTTAAAAAAGCTGGAAAAAAATGGAATCATGAAGTTTATTTTGGAGTAGAACAAGAGATTAACAGTGATAACGATTGGAAATTTTTAGATGGTTCTCTTGCTACAAGTCCATATACTGGAATGTTCTTATATCAAGATGATTCTAAATTACTTTATGATATTCAATTCTTAAAAACATATATAGACCACAACGAAGAATATAATAGAAACAGATTCTCAACAGGTGTTACTTATAGAGATTCATTCAAATTAGAAGATGGAAAAACTGGTAACTGGGGATTAAGAGTTGGTTATAGAAATGATAACTACCATTGGGATTCTATGAAAGCTAGCACTTCTGCTTCAACATACTCTGGTTATGTTAGAAAAGGTGAAGAAAGAAATGAGATTTGGATTAGACCAACTGCGTCTTTAAATATCACTCCAAAAGTTAGATTAAATACATCTTTATCTTTCAGAATAATTGATAGAGAACTGGATTATGCTAGATTTGGAAAGGAATACTCTAAAACTACTAGAGATTGGAGCAATATTCAAGAGCACAGCTTAGGTATGAGATATACTTTAGATAATAAAAACTTCTTAAGCTTAGATTATATCTTTGTTAGAGAGAATTTAAAGCGTACTTTACTAAACACAGAGCACTTTGCTATGTTAAGATACTTCCATTTCTTACCAAATAAGGATACAATATCTCCATATGTTAGATTCGCTATCGTAGATGGAAAACAGAAATATTATGATGGACTTGGAAACGTTACTAAAACTCAAGAGATAAATAGACCTCGTATTGGTATTCAATACAAACATAACATCAAACCTAGTACAAGTATTATGTTTGACGTTTACTATAGACCTCAAAATATTGATCCTAGCAACGGTCCTAAAGCACATGAAAACTTCTTCCTTTGGGTAGCTGAACTTAATCATAAATTCTAATGAGGAGAGATTAAATGAAATTGAAAAAATACTTACTACCACTATGCTTACTAACTTTAGCAGCACCTTTAAAAGCTGAACTCGTTAGACCTACTATCCCAGCTAAATATGTAGAGGGGAAAAATATGATGAGAACAACTTGGGTCGCTACTGTAGATAACCTACACTATCCTAAAGTTGTGAATGGAAAAATTCGTAACTCTATAGAGGAGCTTAAAGCAGATTGGATCGAAATTTTAAAAAATCACGAAGATATGAATTTCAACACTGTTATTTTCCAAGTGAGTCCAACTCTTGATGCAATATATAACTCAAAAAATAGACCTTGGTCTCATGTTATGACTGGAACTCAAGGTTTAAAGCCAGAATGGGCAGATAGCTTTGACTTAGTCGCTTGGATGGTTGAAGAGACTCATAAAAGAGGAATGGAATTCCATGCTTGGTTTAATCCATACAGAATAACTCATAAATATATTGCAGATACAACTTATGAAAAAGAGATGGCTAAATTATCTCCTGATAACTTTGGAAAAATGAATCCTGACCTTGTTTATATGTTTGATAAAAAGCTTTATCTTGATCCAGGAAGCCCTAAAACTATGAATCATATAACAGCTACTATAAAAGAGTTCGTAGAGAAATATGATGTTGATGCAGTACACTTTGATGACTACTTTTACCCATATAAAGTTACAAGAAATGGTACTACTCTTTTCTTTGGTGACAAAGGTGAAGATACTGAAACATTTAAAAAGTTTAATAGAGGTTTCACTGATATTAAGAAATGGAGACAAGCTAATAACGATTTAATGGTTTCTGAGGTTAAAAAAGTTCTTGATACTCATAATTCAAAAAATAAAAAATCTGTTCAATGGGGAGTTAGTCCATTTGGAATTTGGGAACATAAAGCTGAAAATCCCGCTGGTACAAATACACCTATCGGCTCTACAGCATCTAACAGAGATATCTATGCTGATACTAGAAAATGGGTTTTAGAAGAAACTATAGATTATATTATTCCGCAAGTTTACTGGGAGTTCACTCAACCTGCTGCTCCATACGGAGAAATTACTCCTTGGTGGGATAAAGTTGCTGAAAAATCTAGAACACATCTATATATTGGACATGCTAACTACAAGCATATGAATGCTGGTTGGGCTAAAAGCTGGTCTAATCCAGAAGAGATTCCAGATCAACTTAAATTCAACACACAATATAAAAACATAAAAGGTAGTGCATTCTTCGGATATACGAGCTTACTTAAAGCTGAGAATCTTAAAAATAATCCTGGTATTAAAGCTCAAAATGAACATATTGATATTTTAAAAAATCAGTATTTCAATAAAAAAGTTTTAGTTCCCGCTAAACCTTGGTTAGATAAAATTAAAACAGCTCAGATTCAAAAAGTAGCCATGACTTTATCTGGTGATGCTGTAACTTTAAAATTTAAAGATGCTGTTCAAAACGATTCTAGATTCTATGTATTGTACTCTGGAAATGAAGTTTTAAAAGTAGTTGGAAGAGATAGAACTTCTGAAAATCAAAAATTAGTTATCTCTAAAAAAGAGATTAAAAATAAAAAAATAACTGGTATCTCTATTAAAGATAGAGCTGGTGTTGAAACTACTATTACAAAGATTAAATAATTCGGGAGAAAATTATGCTTAAAAAATTACTAATTAGTGCATTTGTACTAGTATCTATTTCAGCCTCTGCTTTAACTGTGCCTTCAAAAGAAGAGTTGAATCATGTTGGAAATCTAATTTATAAAAATGAAACTGGTCTTAGAAGAGAGTTTCTTGTTCATTGGAATAAAGGTGAAGAGTTTCCATCTTTGGGAATAGGTCACTTTATTTGGTATCCTGAAAATTTTAAAAATGGAAGATTTGATGAAAGTTTCCCAGGATTAATCGAGTTTTACAAAGAAAAAAATATCGCTGTTCCAGCAATTCTTTCTACTAGATATTCACCTTGGACTAGCTTAGATGAATTCAATCTAGCTAAGAAGAATGGTGAAATGAACGCAGCTATTGATTTCTTAGAAAATACAAAGGATGTTCAAATTGAATATATCTATAAAAGATTGGATAGTTCATTAGAAAAATTAATGGCTGTATCTAAAAAGCCTGAACATGTTAAAAAGCAATTTGACAGAGTTGCTAACTCTAAAAATGGTCTTTATCCGCTTATAGATTACGTTAACTTTAAAGGTGAAGGTATTAAAGATACTGAAAAATATAAAGGTGAAGGTTGGGGATTACTTCAAATTTTAGAGCTTATGAATGGGGATGAAACTGGAGCTAAAGCTCTTGATGAATTCGCTGATAAAGCAATCTTTGTTTTACACAGAAGAATTGACAATTCTCCCGAAGAGCGTGGAGAAGAGCGTTGGAAAGCGAACTGGACAAATCGTTCTAACTCTTACAGACAAAAGTAATAATAAAAGCCTCCTTTTTACTGGAGGCTTTTTTCTAATCTATCTAATGCTAACTCTTTTTTCTTCGCTTCAACTTCAACATCAAACTCATCAAAAAGTGTTCTAAATTTTCTGACATCACCCTCTGATATATAATCAGCATGAGATTTATCATCCTCTGATTCTCTTCCACTTGATATATGTGCTAAAGGCTTTCTCGTTTTCCAAGTTTTCTTTATCTCTTCAATATCATAATTTTCACTCTTTGTAACTCTAGCATGGTGTACATCTAGTACAAAAGGAATCTCTATTTTTTGGCATAGCTCTAAAACTTCATCCACCTTATAGTAGTGAC
>JBOFLW010000004.1:0-7324 GCA_051658065.1 Cetobacterium sp. | reverse complement strand
TTTTACCTTCAGGTTTTTTCTCATCAGTACCCCAGAACGTAACTTCAACAACAACTAATTCACCATTTTTAGCTTTATTGAAAAAATTTCTTGGAATATAGATATCTCTACCAAATGATTGTGTAGGTCTAACAAAACCAAAATTTTCTTTCTTTTCAAAGATTCCAATTATTGTATTTTTTTCTCTAATAAGAACTTCAATAATTTCGCCCTCTTTTTTTCCTTTTCCTTCAGGAGTAGTAACATTTATTAAAACAATATCTCCATCTAATGCTGTTCCAAATTTACTTCTAGGTATAAAATATCCCTCAGTATCTGTATCAACAAAACCAAATTTACCCTTAATATTAGAGAATTTACCTTTGATAAATCCTAAATTTTCAGGGATATTATATTTATTCCTTTTATTTTTCATAATCTCTCCAGCTTCAAGCCACTGGTCAAGAATATCTCTGTTGTCTTTTTTATATTTAGGAGACCATCCTAAAGCTTTAGTGATTTCATCTAAAGTCAAAGCTTTACTATCTTTTAAAATATTTTTTAATTGTTCAAGCTGTTTTTCTAATTTTGTTTTAATTTTCATAAATTTAAATCCTCCTATTAGCTTATTTTCAAAAGCCAATTACGCATCTCAATAGAATCTATATGTATAACATAATTTTCCTTTAAAAGATACTCAATTTTTTTATTAACTTCTAATAAAATAGCTTTATCAATATTAAATAAAGCTAAATCTCTAATTTTTTCAACATGTGGATAATCTCTTTTAGGCTCTATAGCATCAGCTAAATAGACAATTTTTTCGATTAAACCTATATTTTTTCGTCCAGTAGTATGATATTTTATAGCATCTAAAATCTCTTCATCAGTAATGTTAAATTTAGATTTAGCTATATATGAACTAGCATAACTATGCAAAATTTCAGCATTATCAAGATAATCTTTAGCTTCTTTTTTAAAATATTCTTTTGAAATATCAATTAGTTCATTTTTTTTAAATTCTTTAGTATAATCATGTAAAAGTGAAGCAATAGCTATTTTTTTTAAATCAGCATTATAAATATTCCCAAGTATAAGAGCTGTATTTAAAACTCTAATTGAATGTTCATATCTTTTTTTAGATACAACCAATTTTAATTGTTCTTTTAAAAAATCAATATCCATAATTCCTCCAAATTTTGAAAAAGGAGCTTCAAGAAATAGAAACTCCTAAGAAAACTATATATTATTGTTCAATCTATAAGTTTTATTTATATTAATAAAGTTAACTTTATCTGTTGAAGAACCATTTATAAGTAGAACTAAATTATCTGCTCCACCAGGAGTTAATAAAGTATTTACAAAAGAATATATAAGAAGTAATTCCTCTTCTGGGTTAGTAGCAGATAAAAGAATTTTAGAATCTAAATCAAGATAAAGAGTCCTATTTTTTATGTATACTTCATATTTAAAAATATCTTTTTTTATAATTTTATTAGTTTCTAATTTAGTTATAAGTTGTTCAATAATATCTTTTAAAATATCTTCTTTTAAAATTAAATTACTATTTAGGATAATTTCTTCATTAACTAATTTTTGGGCTTTAAAGTTTGGAATAAAAATAGTTGTAATAATATCATTTTTTGAAACTTCTTCTGACACTGGAGAAGAAATCTTAGTAATTACTTCACTTTTTTTATTTAATTTATTAGATTGTAAACCTGTAAAAGCGGTTATGCAAATCAATCCAATTAAAAGTAATTTTAGTTTATTTGACATAAAAACCTCCTAATAGAAAAATCCTCTAATTTTATTTGCTAGTTCTTCAGCCATAATATTTTGATTAGATTCTTTAACTAACTTTGCAACATCAGCTTTATTTGTTATAAAACCAAGTTCTACTAAAATTCCAGGTCCATTAAATCCTCTCAAAACAGCAAAATTGGCACCATAAATTCCTCGATCTCTCATACTAAGTCTTTTGGCAAGAGAAGTATTTAAAGGCTTAGCAACATTTACAGATTTTTCCATATTTTTATTATATGTTAATTCTCCCATTATTTGAGCTATACTTCCAGTTTTTTCTCCATATTTTTCGCCAAAACTATTTTCATAAGCAGCAATTTTTTCAGCATAAGGTGATGATTTTTTTGAAAAATAGAAAATTTCCATACCATTAGCAGTCGAATTTTTAGAAGCATTTAAATGTAAACTAATAAAAATATCAGCTTTAGCTCTGTTAGCAATACGACTTCTTTCAGATAGAGTAATAAAAGTATCGTTTCTTCTAGTCATAATAATATTAAAATCTTTAGATAATTTTGATTGTAGTTTTTGAGCAACAGCAAGAGCAATATCTTTTTCTTTGTACTTTTTAAAACCGATTGCCCCAGGATCTTTTCCACCATGCCCTGCATCAATAGCGATTGTAAATTCTTTTTTAGAAGAGGTAGATGGTTTTAAATCTATAACAATTCTATTTGGTTTAGTCAAAGAGTAAACTTTATGTCCAGCTCCTTTTTTTAGTTTAATAAAAAAACCAATGTTAGAACCATAATCTATCATATCTATTTTTTCAATACTTTTACTTATAAATTTAGAAGGATTAAACTTATAACCCATTTTCACTTTTTCTACTTCCAAGAAAAGTAATCTATTATATTCATCATAGTTACTTTTATATTTAAGTTTAGTAGGAGTAGAGATATCAAAAACTAATTGTGGTGGGTTGTTATTCATTCGAACTTTCTGAATAGTACCGTTAGCAAAAATAGTTAGAGAAAATAAACAAAACACACAAAATAAAAGGTATTTTTTCATAATTACTCTCCATCAATTTATAATAATAAAATAGGATGGAAAAGTTTCCAATCCCATCCTTTTGTAAATATTTTTATTTTAAAACTCTTGTAATAGAATTCTTAAGTACTTGGATGTTAACACCTTTATCAACTCTGATAGATAAGAATTCAGGACCAATACTAGAGATAGTACCTTTAATTCCACCAGAAGTGATAACTTCAGCACCCTCTTTAAGAGATTCTAACATCTCTTGATGTTTTTTTTGTTTCTTTTTGTTTGGTAAAATAAGTAAGAAATAAAATACAGCAGCCCAGATAGCAAATGTAAGTAACATTCCTCCATATTTAGCAAATAATTCATTCATATTATTAAAGCCCCCTTAGATAATATTATTCTAAAATAAGTATACCACAACGATATACTCTTTTCAATAAAATTTAAGCAAAGAAGTTTTTAAGTTTATCTAAAAAATTATTTTTATCTTTATGATTTTTATCTTTTAAACTATCTTCAAACTTTTTTAGTAACTCTTGCTGTTCTGAATTTAAATTAACAGGAACTTCAATTTTTATTCTAACTATTTGGTCTCCTGTATAAGGGCTTCTAGGATTTTTAATTCCTTCACCTTTCATTCTAAATAATTTATCATTTTGTGTTCCAGCAGGAATTTTAATAGTCTTTTTACCATTTAAAGTAGGAATTTCAATTTCTCCACCTAAAGTAGCTTTAGTAAAAGTAATAGGAACTTCACATATTATATCAACACCATTTCTTTCGAAGAAAGGATGAGATTTAACAATGATATAAACATAAAGATCACCGTTTTGTCCACCCTCTGTACTAGCATTACCCATTCCAGAAAGTCTTAACTTTTGTCCAGCATCAATTCCAGCAGGAATTTTGATAGTTTTTTCAACTACTTCAGTATCGATACCACTACCATGACATCTTTTACATTTCTTTTCAGGAACCTCTCCTTTACCATGACAAGCATCACATTCTTGTGCAGTTTGGAAGTTTCCAAATACAGTTCTTTGCACAACATGAATTGTACCAGTACCATTACATTTAGAGCATTTAGTCATTTTAGAACCAGATTCAGCACCACTACCATGACAAGGTTCACATTTACCTGTTCTTTTATATTTTAAAACTTTTTCAGCACCTTTAGCAGCTTCTTCTAAAGTCAATTCAAGATTATATCTTAAATCTTCACCAGGCTCAGGACCTCTTTGACGAGAAGAGTTATTAAATCCACCGAATCCACCACCGCCACCGAAGAATGAACCGAAGATATCACCTAAATCCTCAAAACCACCGCCACCGAATCCACCACCGAATCCGCCAGCTCCACCACCATTTTCAAAAGCTGAATGTCCAAATCTGTCATATTGAGCTCTTTTGTTTTCATCAGAAAGAACTTGGTATGCCTCGTTAATCTCTTTAAATTTATCTTCCGCAACTGTTTTTTCAGAATCGCTAGCCCCACTAAATTTATCTGGGTGATATTTCATAGCAGCTTTTCTATATGCTTTTTTTATTTCAACATCAGAAGCCCCTTTTGCAACTTCTAAAATGTCATAAAAATCTCTTTTGGCCATTTAAAAAAATCCTCCATTTCTCAAAATAAGGGATAGATTAGATCTATCCCTTAAAATAATTATATATTAATTAGTAATATTAGTCAACTATCTCAGCGTCAGCAACATCATCTTTAGCTTTAGCTTCTGGATTAGCTCCACCTTGTTGGTTAGCTTGAGCATCCTTGTAAATCTCTTCAGCTAACTTATGTGCAGCTCCAGATAATTTTTCAATAGCAGCTTCAATAGCGTCTTTATCATTTCCATCTTTAACAGCTTTTAATTCTTCAATAGCGTCTTCGATAGCTTTCTTTTCATCTTCTGTTACTTTTTCTGAATAATCTTTAACAGATTTTTCAGTAGAAGCGATAAGCATATCAGCTTTATTTCTAGTTTCAACTAATTCTTTGAATTTTTTATCTTCAGCTTCGTTAGCTTCAGCATCTTTTTTCATTCTTTCAATCTCATCAGCAGATAAGTTTGTAGAACCAGATATAGTAACATTACTTTGCTTTCCAGTTCCTAAATCTTTTGCAGAAACATGAACAATTCCGTTAGCATCGATATCAAAAGTAACTTCGATTTGAGGAACTCCTCTTGGAGCAGCAGGGATACCATCAAGATTAAATTCACCTAATTTATGGTTGTCAGCAGCTTTTGCTCTTTCTCCTTGTAAAACATTTATTGTAACAGCTGGTTGATTATCAACAGCAGTTGAGAAAACTTGAGATTTTTTTACTGGAATAGTAGTGTTTCTTTCAATTATTTTAGTGAAAACTCCACCTAAAGTTTCAATTCCTAATGATAATGGAGTAACATCAAGAAGTAAAACATCTTTAACGTCTCCCATTAAAACTCCACCTTGAATAGCAGCTCCTTCAGCAACAACTTCATCTGGATTTATTCCTTTGTTAGGTTTTTTACCAAAGTAAGCTTCAACCCACTCTTGAACTGCAGGAATTCTAGTAGATCCTCCAACTAAAAGGATTTCATCTATATCAGATGGATTTAATCCAGCAGCTTTTAAAGCATCTTTTGTAGGAACTTGAGTAGCTTCAACTAATTCTCTAGTTAAATCGTTGAATTTAGCTCTAGTTAATTTTAAATCTAAATGTTTAGGTCCAGTAGCATCCATAGTAATGAACGGTAATGAAATGTGAGCTTCCATTAAAGTAGAAAGTTCTTTTTTAGCTTTTTCAGCAGCATCTTTTAATCTTTGGTATGCCATCTTGTCATTACCTAAATCAATTCCACTCTCTTTTTTGAACTCTTCTGTTAAATATTTGATTATAACATCATCAAAGTTGTCTCCACCAAGATGATTGTTACCAGAAGTTGATATAACTTCAATTACACCATCAGCAATTTCAAGAATAGAAACGTCAAATGTTCCACCACCAAGGTCAAATACTAAAACTCTTTCTTCTTGTCCAGCTTTTTCTAATCCATAAGCTAAAGCAGCAGCAGTAGGTTCGTTAATGATTCTCTTAACGTCTAAACCAGCGATAACTCCAGCATCTTTTGTAGCTTGTCTTTGAGCATCTGTAAAGTAAGCAGGAACAGTAATAACAGCTTCAGTAACTGTTTCTCCTAAGTATGCTTCTGCATCAGATTTTAATTTCTTTAAAATCATTGCTGAAATCTCTTGTGGAGTGTAGTTTTTCCCATGAATATCAACTTTATAATCAGTTCCCATATGAGTTTTGATAGATAAAATAGTTGAATTAGGATTTGTTATTGCTTGTCTTTTAGCAATTTCTCCAACGATTATTTCACCATTTTCTTTTATACTTACAACAGATGGAGTTGTTCTAGCACCTTCTACGTTAGATATAACAGTAGTAGATCCTCCTTCCATTATTGATACACACGAGTTAGTAGTTCCTAAGTCAATTCCTATAATTTTTGCCATTTAAAAAACCTCCTAATATATATAAATTTTTTAATTTTACTTTTTACAAACTTTAACCATTGAGGGTCTGATAACCTTCCCCTTCATTTTATAACCTTTTTGGAATTCAGCAATAATTTCATCGTTAGCATGATCAGCTGAATCTTCTGCTGCAACAGCCATATGCATATGAGGATCAAAGCTAGCTTTTTCGGTTTCAATAGCTTCTACACCTTCACTAGCAACAGTACTTTTCATTTGAGAAAGAGTTAATTCAACACCTTTAACTAAAGAATCAAAATCTTTTGACTCAGAAGACGCAGAGATTGCTCTTTCTAAATTATCGATTATATCTAAAACTTTTACTATTATTTTTTCAGAAGCAAAAGATTTTAAATCTTCAAACTCTTTTTCTTTTCTTTTTGTGAAGTTTTGGAATTCAGCTTGTTTTCTTAAGTATGAATTTTTCCAATCTTCAAGTTCAGATTTTAATTTTTCAGTTTCATTTTCTTGAGAAATACTTTCTTCAACTGATTCAGTATTTTCTATGTTCTCATCTAATATTTCTTCGTTAATGTTTTTATCTGTCATTACTATCTCCTTCATTACTTATTTCTTTTATAACTTTATCGACTTCTTTAGTAACATGTTGAATAAGTCCCATAGTTTTTGAATAAGACATTCGTTTAGGACCCATAACACCAATTATTCCAGGAGAGTTATCCATGTTATAAACAGAATACACAAAGCTATAATCTTCTAAACCTTTAACAGCAAGCTCTTCACCAAAAATGACGTTAACCTCGCCTTCTTTAAATGTTTTGAATTTAATAGCTTCTTCGAAAAGCTCTTTTATTTTTTTTCGTTTTGAAAAAATATCTAAAACATCACTAATTTCATTAACTTGTTTATCTTTAAAAATTTCAGAAGAGTTTTCCCAAAAAAGTTTACCCTCTACTTCACTATAAACAAAATCTATAATTTTTTCGATTTCATGAGATTCAATTAGATGATTTTTTATTTCGTAATTTATTTTTTGTGAAAGCTTCATAAGATCTTCTTGGCTACACAT
>JBOFLW010000003.1:0-2678 GCA_051658065.1 Cetobacterium sp. | reverse complement strand
TATTCATAATATTTACATAAACACTCATCGGTATCACATTTTCATACTTTTCTTTTACTGTTTTAGAAGCAGCATGAAGTGGTTGTGATAAAAACGTAAGCCCAAATACCATTATCCCTAACGAGATTAATTTGCTTTTTTTCATATAACCCACCTATTTTAATTTTGACTCCATTAGGTCAGTAACTATTCCAGGATTTGCTTTTCCTTTAGATAGTTTCATAACCTGTCCTATTAATCCTTTTAAAACTCTAGGTTTTCTACCTTCATCAGAGTTTTTAAAGTCTTCTACCATCTTAGGATTTTCTGAAAGTACTTGATTAACTATCCCTTCTATCTCTCCTAAGTCAACAACTTGAACCATTCCCTCTTCTTTTACAATAACTTCAGGATCTCTGCTATCATTTAATTTGATAGTAAATAACTCTTTTGCTATTTTCGAAGAGATTACATTTTTCTGAATTAGGTTTATTATTTTTCCTAAATCTTCAGATGTTATTTTTGATTCCTCTATTGTTTTTCCACTTTCTTTTAAATCTCTTAAAACTTCTGTCATTATCCAGTTTGAAGATAATTTTGGATTATTTGTTATTAAAACTAGTTTTTCAAAATAATCAGCTAATTCTATCTCATCAGTTAATATATTTGCATCATATTCTGGTAATCCATAAACCTCTACAAATCTTTTTAATTTAGCTGATTTAGATTCAGGCATTAATAGTTTTATTCTCTCTATTTCTGAATCTTTTATTATTAGTTTTGGTAAATCAGGTTCTGCAAAGTATCTGTAATCCATTGCATCTTCCTTACTTCTCATTATTCTAGTTACTTGAGACTCATCATCCCAAAGTCTAGTTTCTTGATCTATTGTTTCTCCATTTTCAATTGCTTCAATTTGTCTACCAATTTCATAATCGATAGCTCTTGCTACAGCTTTAAATGAATTTAAATTTTTTACTTCTACTCTTGTTCCAAAAACTTTACTACCTTTCTCCATTACAGATATATTAGCATCACATCTTAAAGAACCTAATTCCATTGAAACATCACTTATTCCAGTATATTTAATTGTGCTTTTTAAAAGATTTAAATACTCATAAGCTTCTTCTGAAGTTCTTAAATCAGGATCAGATATAATCTCTACAAGTGGCATTGATGCTCTATTGAAGTTTATTAGTGACTCTGAACCAGCGTGTATTGATTTTCCTGCATCTTCTTCTATCTGAATTCTTGTAATCCCAACTCTAAACTCTCTTCCTGAATTTAGCTTAACATCTAGATGACCTTTTTCACAGTATGATTTCTCAAACTGAGTTATTTGGTAATTTTTAGGTGTATCTGGATAAAAATAATTTTTTCTATCAAAACCACTTACATTATTTATTTTACAGTTTAAAGCTAATGCCGCTTTTACAGCGTACTCTACTACTGTTTTATTTAATTTTGGTAATGCTCCTGGATGCCCTAAACATATCGGACATGTGTGTGTATTTGTTGGTGAATTGTCGTAATCAGCACTACATCCACACCATACTTTTGTTCCTGTTTTTAATTGAAGATGCACTTCAAGTCCTATTACTGATTCCCATTGTTTGGCCATTATACTCTCTCCTTTATAGCTTTTTCAAAAGCGTCCCCTGCTCTTAATATATCTTTTTCTCCAAATGCTCTTCCTAACAGTTGAATTCCTACTGGTAGTCCTTCAGTTGTTCCTGCTGGAATAGATATTCCTGGAATTCCCGCTAAATTTGCTGGAATTGTGAATATATCCTCTAGGTATAACTCAACAGGTGTTTTCTTAGCATCTAGTCTAAAAGCTGGTCCTGGTGTAACTGGAGTGAATATAACATCTACTTTTTCGAAAGCATTGTCAAAATCATTCTTTATTAATTTTCTAACTTTTTGAGCTTTTTTAAAGTATGCATCAAAGAATCCGGCACTTAAAACATAAGTTCCTATCATTATTCTTCTTTTTACTTCATCTCCAAATCCTTCACTTCTTGATTTTATATATAGTTCATCTATATTGTTTGCATTAGTTGTTCTATGCCCATATCTTATTCCATCAAATCTAGCTAAATTTGAACTCGCCTCAGCTGGTGCTAAAACATAATATGTTGGTGCTGCATATTTTGTATGTGGTAATGATATCTCTATTATTTCTGCTCCTAAAGCTTTAAAAGTTTCTAAAGCTTCGTCAACTACTTTTTTTACTCCTGGATTTAGGCCTTCTATAAAGTATTCTTTCGGAACACCTATCTTCATTCCTTTAATATCTCCTGTTAAATAATCTAAATAATTTGGAACTTCTAAATCTTCACATGTAGAGTCATAATCGTCGCAACCTGAAAGAACATTTAAACTTAAAGCAATATCTTTAACTGTTCTAGCAAAAGGTCCTATTTGGTCTAAAGACGATCCAAAAGCCATAAGTCCATATCTAGAGATTCTTCCATAAGTTGGTTTCATTCCAACTACTCCACAGAATGAAGCTGGTTGTCTAATACTTCCACCTGTATCCGAACCTAATGATATATAGCATTGATTTGCAGCAACAGATGTTGCTCCTCCACCACTACTTCCACCTGCTACTCTTTCTAAGTCGTGAGGATTTCTTGTTGTTTGCTCATAAACAGATGTCGTTGTTGTTGAACCCATAGCAAACTCATCCATATTAG
>JBOFLW010000002.1:0-8026 GCA_051658065.1 Cetobacterium sp. | reverse complement strand
GATCTTTAACTTTAGTCATATAATCAATAATATCTTTTAATCCCTCGGTTTCTTTATTTCCATATTTTAAATTTTCTTTTAATTGTAACTCATCTTCTCCTCCAAATTTTTTAAGTAAACTCATAACTATTTTTCCTCTGCATAATTAGCTACTAAATCTTCTAACTCTTCACTTTGAACAAGCTCCTCAACATTTTCAATATTAAAATTTCTTAATAAATTGCCTATCAAATTTTCTTTTGCATACTTCATATTCTCTTCATGCTCTAAAATAAGTTCTTCTAGCTCTTCTAATTGTTGTAATATAGCCTCATTTCTTAATAACTCCTCATACTTCATCATAAAATCATCTCCTTTAATAAAATAGCTTGTTTTAATATCTCAACTCTGTTAACCGCTCCAAAATATCTACTGTCATAACTATTTTCTTTTGTTCCCAATAGAAAAAATTCATCTTTTTTTAATTTTCCATTTGTTACAAAAGTTTCTAAAACTCTTCCCCTTGAATCTTTAGAAGATAAATCTTTTACATAATTACCATTTATATATAGTTTATTATCAGCAATTTTTATTAAATCTCCTTCGACCGCTACAACTTGCTTTAATAAAGTTTTTATATTCTGAGGTAGATATTTTCTTGAATATATTATCTTTTCTGTATTTTTAGGGATGCTCAATAAAACAACATCCCCTTTTTTTAATTCTTTAATATCCTTTAGTAAATAGATTCCTTTTTCCATACTTGGAGAAAGATTGATAACTAAGTATTTAAGTCCTATCTCTCTCAAGATGAAATAGAATAATAATAGTATGACTATTTTTTTCTTCATATTATCCACCACTAGCTTTTTTATAAGCTGAGTAAACCTTTCCAGCCATACCTTTTATTTCAGAACCTGCTTTTCCAACATTTTCCCGTGTCAAATTACTAGATGCATTTCTTATTCCAGAATCAGTTAATGATAGATTAGTTATAGAGCCTGTCAATAGTGTTGAAACTATAATTGGAATTCTTGTTATCAGTAAAAAGAAAAATATAACAACGACAAGATTATTTATAATACCTATTGGACTTTTTCCATCTATTGATTCTAGTATTAGAAAATTCTCAATATATTTATTGAAAAAGTTTACGATTATAACCGCTACCATTATTTCAATTCCTTGTGAAAGCAATGAATGTAACCCTTTTGTTGCTATATCTCTCGTTTTAGAAAAAACTCCAAAAGGCATGAGAACAAAAGCAAGTGCTGTTGTTAAATAAAATTTTATAAATACAATAATTATTTCTAATGCAATTAATCCTGCAACTATTCCCAAGCTACTTCCAAGTAAAAAAAGTGTTATTGGTAAACTTTCAATAAGTGCTAAATCCATAGCCAAGGCTCCTGCTGATACACTCAAAAATATTGGCGTAATTTTAGACATAACAAGTGAAAATACCATACCTGGTGAGCTTTCTAAAGACTTTGAAGCTACTCCTAAAGATGCTAAATTTCCAAGTTGAACAAATCCATCAATTACAGTCTTAACAATATATGTATATTCATTAATAACCCAAATGAAAAATCCATAAAGTAAAATTTTTTTTACAAGTGTTAAGAAAATATTAAGCCCATCATCTTCATTAAAAAGCATAGAAAGAGTTAAATCTAGCATCAAAAATATATATAACATACTTTTTACAGTTGGAGTTAAATTAGTTATTATACTTATTCCTAAATTTTTAAACTCATTTATGATAACTAAAAAATCTAAAATCAGAATCATCCCCCTATTGTTATTTTTTGATTTTTAAGCTGGTCATACATTTTTAACTCTTTATCTATAGTTTTATTGAAATCAGCCTCTAAAATCTCTAATTTATTCTTATCAGCACTATTTTCTGTCAGTTTTACAGATTCTACTGATGCATTCATCTTCACCATAGTTGATACTACATTTTTTAAATCCAGTAAAATTGTATTTGTTTGTCCTAATAAATTATTTGTAGCTTGAATAGCTTGTAAAGCTCCTGTTGTGCTACTACTAGCATTCAGTAATGATTCTAAATTTTGTTTATCACTTTTAAGTTGAGCTGTAAAACCAGAGTTTATCATAGAATCATAAAGAGCATATTGAGTCATCTCCTTTGCTTTTTTTAACTCTTTATCTACTTTTTTTAAATTTTGTTCTGTAAATTCAGTATATTTTTGAAAATTTTCAGGATCTTTTTTATAGATATCCCAATATCTATTTACTAACTCTTGGTGGTTATATATAAATGCTTTACTTTGATCTTGAAGAGCAATAACTTCATTTAATGCATATTTTATAGAGTTTATATTTCCTTCACTAATTTTTTTACCTAATTTTTTTAAATTTTCAACTTGATTTTTTATCATATCTAACTCATTTTTAATCTGATTTGCTTGTTTAACACCTTGATTAAGTAGTTCACCATTCATTCCACTTTGAGTTTTAGAAATTGTTTTGGCTATATTTAATAAATCTGCAAATCCTTTAATACTTATAGATTTTCCTACAACAGAAATCGCTATTAATAAAAAACTAAACATTAAAATTCTCATTTTTTTCATAAATACCCTCCTCTATTTCTAAAAATAATCGAGTAAATTCATCACTATTTTTAGTAATACTCTTTATGCTAGCAGCTTTATTCTGTTCTCCTAAACTTGAAGATGTAAGTAATTTTAAAGTTTTATCTTTTAAAGCCAATGAAAATTTTCTTGCTCCTAGTTCACTTTTTAGATAATACTCTTTTTTAGGTGTACTCTTAGCTATTATTTCTATCTCTTTTCTATTCAAACCAAATTTTTCATATACAGGTATATAGTTTTCAGCTTCAGCATTTACATTTGGTAAAAATATCTTTGTTTTACAAGCATCTAGAATAGTTGTAAACAATTTAGAATTTAATATATCACCAAGCTCTTGAGTAGCAAAAACTACAGAGGTATTCTTTTTTCTAAGAACTTTTAACCATTCACGTATTTTATTTGAAAAAATCTCATTATCAAAGAACATCCAACATTCATCTAATATAATTAAACTTTGTTTTCCATCTAATCTACTCTCTATTTTATGAAAAAGGTAGTTTAAAAGAGGAATTAAAGCTTGCTTATTATTAAATATCTTAGCCATCTCAAAAACTTGCCAATTTTGATACTCAATATTTTCGTCATCTGAATCAAAATATCTTCCAAGAGATCCTGTTATTGTGTAGTTGTTTAAAGCCTCTTTTAAATCTAAATCACTCAAATAATTTGAAAATGCTGTAATCGTTCTAAACTCTTTCGGAGTTGCTCCAACTAATTTTAGAGCTTCCCATATTTTATCTTTTTGTAAAGGTGTAAGCTCTAATCCTTCTGCTATTAATATATCAATTATCCAATCATTTGCCCATTCTAACTCTTTTTCAGAATCTATTTCACTTAGTGGTTGGAAACTTAAATTATCCTCTCCTAAATCATAAAATTTTCCACCCATACAATAAGTTAAAACTCTACTTGATCCATCTTTATCAAATATATAAACTTTAGAATCTGGATATCTATAAAAATGACTCGCTATAGCTCCTAAAAGTACTGATTTTCCACTTCCGGTTGGTCCTACTATACAAGTATGACCAACATCTCCTACATGCAGATTAAAGCGAAATGGCGTTGTTCCTTCAGTCTCTGTGTATATAAGTGGTGACGTTTTAAGATGTTTATTCTCACTATCACCAGCCCAAACCGAGCTAAGTGGTATTAGATGTGAAAGTGTTACTGAATTTAATATTGGTCTTCTCAAATTATGATAAATATCTCCAGGATTACTTCCTAGATAAGCTTCTACACTATTAACTCCCTCTATTTTAGACACAAATCCTAAGTCATTTATTGTTTTACAAATTATCTCTGCTTTTTTTTCAATCTCGTTAAAGTCATCATCTAAAATTATTAAATTTGATGTATAATAACCTTGTGACAAATAATCTCCTCTTACTAAATTCATCTGTTCATCTATACCTTCAGCTTTTTCAAGAGCATCTTTATTTTCATTCAATTGAGTTTCACCATTTGTAAATTCACTTAAAACTCTTTGAAGAAAAGATAACCTTCCTTGAAAAGTTGTATTCCATATTCCTTTTAGAACAGATAAAGATTCTTGTTTTCCAAGAACTAAAAACCTAGTCATCCATCTGTATTCAATGTTAAGATGATTTAATTTATCAAAAAATCCAGGCTCTGTGTATTGAGGAAAATCTACTATTGAAATTATTCTCATATGCTTTTTTCCAAGCTGAGGTTTTAATCCACCTATCATATCTGTATCACATAAATAATTTGACATATACATTGGTACACTTGGTATTTTAACTTTTTTCATATCTCTTTCAGAAACACAAGAATGCAAATAAGTATAAGTTTCCTCATCATCTAAAGGGGTTATCTCTAAAAATACCTCTTTTAAAAGTTCATAAATTCCATTACACTCTTTTTTGAATTTAGATGAAATTTCATCTAAATTATTTATTAACTTTTCTGATTTTTGTATAAAAAAATCTGTTATTTTTTTTTGGCTATCAACAGGCACTAAATATGAAAACGTTATATAATATTCACTTTCAAAATGATTTCCACTTTTAAAATGTTTATATCTTTCATTTTCAATAATTTTTAATCCTAAAATATCGACATCTGATTTTATATACTCGTTTGAATATTTTCTTCGAGCTTCTGTAAAAATACCCCATCCAGAATCAAGTCTTTTTACAACATTATTTAATTTTAAAACAATATAATTCAACTCTTCTTCAGTGGCATTATCCAAATCTTTTCCACGATATCTAAAACTTTTTTCTAAAGTTCCATTCTTATTTAGTACAATTCCCTCATCTAATAACAATACCCAAGGAACATAAAAACTTAATCTATCTTTTGATTTTCTATATTCTCTTATCATAAGCTACTCTCCATTAAAATATTCATTTTGCTTTAGGTATCTTTTAAAAAATATCTTTATAATAAGAGGATCTCTTCTAGATATTAGTTTAAGCCCAAAATGAATAAATAGATTTATAATTAGTAAGTAAGGTTGTCTAAATCCTAGTAAAAACATGGCTCCCAAAGTTGAATTCATTATAAAAGCTTCTCTTGATATTCCCATAATTGTTTCGGTTTTTATAAGCCCTTGACAAACAGGAACTTTATTATTTTTCATAGCCCCTCCTACAACTCTTTTAGTATATACCCATTATCAAAATCTAAAACTTCAGTTATAGAAACTACTTTTCTTAATCCCTTCTCTCGTTTTAAAACAACTATTAAATCAACTGCTTTCCCAATAAGCTCTTGCTGTTTATTTATAGAAACTCGTTCTACATACTGCTCAAGTTGCCTTAATCCACCAATTGCAGAATCACTATGTATTGTTGAAATTCCACCAGGATGTCCTGAATTCCAAGCTGACAATAAATCAAGAGCTTCTTCACCCCTTATCTCTCCAACAATTATTCTGTCAGGTCTATATCTCATAGTTGATTTTAATAAACTTGTCATAGGAGTATAGTCTGATGTTTTAAAAAAAACTGTATTTGGACACATACTTTGTAACTCTTGAGTGTCTTCTAGTATTACAAGTCTTTCTTGTTTACAAATACTAGCTATACAAGCATTTGCAAACGTTGTTTTTCCTGTACTTGTACCTCCAACAATTAGAATATTTCTTTTTTCAAGTATTGATTTCTCTAAAATTTTTAGCTCTTCCTCTTTTAAACAATTCATCTGTACATAATCTCTGAGTGAAAAAACCAAAGAAGACTTTTTTCTAATTGTAAAACTTGGATTTTTTACAGTTGGAGGTACTCTTGCTTCAAATCTAAATCCTGTTTCTGGAAGTTCTGCTGTTAAACCACTATTTTTTTCGTCTATAAAGCTCTTTATATGGGTCGCTACGGTATTTATAATCCTCATGGCAGTATTTGGGTCTATAGTTAAATCTGTAGGCTTTAAACCGCCGCTGAGAGTGTCAATCCATAATTTACAATCTGGGTTCAGCATTATCTCAATAATGTCATCATCTTGAAGAAGATTTTGAATATCTTTTCCAAATGAAAATCCTAAAATATTTAAAATACGTTTATTATATTCAATTTTCTGTTCTGTCATAAATAACCTCATCCTCAATTTCAACTATTTTTGAATTTTTAAAATATTTAAAATTCATCAAATAATCTGACAACTCTTTTAAAAATTTCTCATTTTCATACTCTTTCTCTAAAACAGTCACAATTTCATCTTGTTTTACAAAGCTAAAAAAATAAAATAATGTTAACTTTTTTAAATATCCTTGTTTTTCTATTTTTAATTTTTTTATTTGCTCTAAAATTTTTTGTTTTCTTTCGTCGTAAGTTGAAGATGTTTTTCTCATATTTAAAACTCCTTTCAGTTGTAAAGTCCCTCTATTTGTTCTACTTTTTCTTTTGTTTTTTCAGAAAAATATGTTTCAGAAAAATATCTAATTTTATATCCCATAAGTGGATATTTGCCACCAAAAGCAATTATATTTCTAGTATCACCTAATTTATTTCTAACTTCTTCTGGAGTTAACAGTTTTCTTGCCATAGCATTTTCAGAGATATTGCCATCTAATCCAATACCCATTTTTTTAGAACTTTGATTTTTAACTTTAATGGTTTTTTCACCTAAAATATCAGAGATAAGCTGTGGAGTTTCTTTATCCGAAGGAGTAGGAGTATAGTAAACAGAAACCATACAGTTATCTAAAATTGTATTTTTATCTCCATATACATTTTTTAATTGATTTAATGCTTGAGCTATAATTACAGCTTTCATTCCATATCCTGCTATATATGCTAAAGCTTTTTCAAGAAGTGGAACTTTTCCGAAAGCTGGGAATTCATCTAGCATTAACATCATTCTATGTTTATGTGGTGAGTTATTTATATCTTTTAACTCTGGGCATAAAGTTCCTATTATCTGAGTTAATAACAATCTAACAAGAGGAGATAACGTATCTATAGCTTCTGCTTCAACTACTACATACAAATCTACTGGAGTTTTAAAATTCATCAAATCGATTACTCTAAAATCCACTTTTCTTGTATTCTTTCTAATAATTGGATCTTTAAAAAGTGTCAATGTTGCTAAGGCTGACGATATAATACTTGCTGCTTCTTTTTCATCTTTATTTATAATTTCTGCTGCTGTTCTAGCTACTATTGGATGAGTTTTTGATGGTATTCCCTCAATTTGTGATTTTTCATATATCTCTTTAAACAAATTTTCATCTTCTGTATGTTCGTGTAAAATTAAATCTCTTAACCTCTCAAATAATGGAGCTTCTGTTGATGTTAAATAATCAACTAAATCACCAAACGAGGCTACTTCTTGTTGCTTTTCTTTTTCATATAAAACGTGTAGAATTATTCCAACCAAAAATGTACTTGCTGAAGTTTCCCAATGGTCTCTTTTTTTTCCTACACCTGGATCAGTTAAAATATCTGCTATAATTTGGACATCTTTAAACTCCCAAGATGTCTTTAATCTAATACCTGCCAAAGGATTATATGAAATTGAATCTTTAGAGTAAGGTGCAAATTTCAAAACCTTATGTCTCATTCTATTTTTTCTAAATCCTGATGTTAAAGCCCAATTTTCACCTTTTAAATCAAGTACCAATGAACTTGCTTTCCAATTTAGAAGTGTTGGAATTATTATTCCAACCCCTTTTCCAGAACGTGTTGGAGCTATAACTGATATATGAGTTTTTTCATTCTCAATTACAGTTTTACCAGATTTTGTTCTACCTAAAATCACACCATCCTTATACTCATTTTTTTTAGATAAAATCCCCATCTCTTTCAATTCAATTTCTTTTATCCATCTTGCTGAACCATGTGAATCTATTTTTATTTTTTTTAAAAGATATATATAAATAGCTGCACTAAAAGCAAAAAGTAAAGAAGCACCCAATGTTAAACTAAGCTCTGTCTCTCTTTTGAAATATGGATTTTTGT
>JBOFLW010000001.1:0-3026 GCA_051658065.1 Cetobacterium sp. | reverse complement strand
ATCCATCTTGCTGAACCATGTGAATCTATTTTTATTTTTTTTAAAAGATATATATAAATAGCTGCACTAAAAGCAAAAAGTAAAGAAGCACCCAATGTTAAACTAAGCTCTGTCTCTCTTTTGAAATATGGATTTTTGTGTAAAATTTTCCATTTTAAAATTGAATATGGATTATAAAATTTTTGATATATTGGTTTTCCTAAAGCCCTATGATAATTTAAACTTTTCGCTAAAGTTTGAGTTGCTAATCCAAGCGAAATTGTAATCATTAGTACAATTGTTAAAGATATCATTAGATTTTTTTTGATTATCTTTTTCATATATCTACCTACTTGAATATGGTGTTAAAATAATATCGCTATTTACAATCAGATTAAATCTACTTCCTGGTTTTACCTCAATTGTAGGCTGAATTGCTAAAATTTTATTTGCTATTGTATCTCCTATAGATATAAGCTGTTCCCCAGCTCCTTGAGCTCCTGCAACTCTCCAGTCATCTTCATCATACTTATCACTTGTAACAATTGCTCCACCTGCTCCTATAATTGAACTTAAAACTACAGCTTGTAAAAGTTTTAATGTGTGATTATTAACTTTTCCACCTATGCCAGCATATCCAGATAGATCAACTCCAGGAAAATTATCTAAATTTAAAGATTTTCCATCTGGAAAAAGTAATCTTTGCCAAACAATAAGTATCCTAGATTGCCCAAACTTAATACTGCTATCATAAGTTCCTACTACTTTTGTTCCTTGAGGAATTAAAAGATAATTTCCAGTTGTACTATCATAAACATTTTCACGAATATTTCCAGTTATAGTTCCTGGTAAATCAGAGTTTATACCCGTTATCATTACCCCTGGTAGAATAGAGCCTGTTTTAATCTCATATTTTGAATATGCCTCTAATTCTTGATATTGATTATAATTTTTTTTACCTGGTTCTGAATTTAAAAATGCTTTTTTTTCTTTTTGATCATCCCCAGATATTCCTGTTGTATTATTTTGAGCCACACTTTCAAAATCCGTATCTATGTTTGTATCTAATTCTGTATACTCAGTATTTTGAAATTCTATATTAGATTTTCTAGCCGCTATCTCATCTTGAATCAAACGTTCATAATATTGCTCTTTTTGCTCAATATATCTATCTTTTATTTCATTTTTAGTTACCGCTACTGTTTCTGAAATAGCTACATCTGGAGCATTTATTTTTTGTACTTCATTCTGTTCTATTTTTTCTAAATTTAATCCGTCATATTTTAAAAGTACATCTAAATCTCCATAATTCTCTTTATTTTGAGCTATCTGTTCTTGTTCTTTAATACTTTCCTTTTTAACTTTTTCAGCTGGTTTTCTTAATGATGTATAAAATCCATAAACTATTGCAGATAATAACAATACGATTAAAACAACTATTGCTTCTTTTTTGATTTTTTCTTGAGGTTTTGGGGGGTCAATTTTATCTAAATCTTTTTCATTTTCATCCATAATTTAACCTCTTCTCTTTATTGTTATCTCTTTATTTCCAAGTCTCAAAACTCCAGTATCAAAAGTACGATCTATAATCAAATAGTTTCCTTTTACCCTGTAATTAACAAGTAATAATTTTTTATCCTCTTTGATATAAAATGATGGAAGCTCTTGTAAATCTTGCTTCATAATCAAAAAAGTTTTTTTACCGTCATCAAAAATTATTGATGGAACAAAGCTATATTTTTTAGTATTTACAGAATATTTATAATTTAAATTTCTTGGATCTGTTAGTGTCATCTCCTCTTCTTTATTCGATTTAACAATATTTTTCATAATATCATCTTGTGGATAAAGCCATTTAACAACTGGGTTATACCACTCTTTTGCTGAATAAAGATTTACATTGTAAGTTCTTTTATTTGTATTTATAACAAGATTTGTTTTTAACCCTAATGAAAATGGTTTTACATAAATCACAGTTCTTTCTCCATCTTCAGAGCCTGTCATTGCACTTGCTTTAGACCATCTAGCTGTATCTCCACCACCTACATAATTAACAACTTCTCCAGGTTGTAAAAAAATAGAAGTTAAATAATTAACTCGACAATAAATTGTATACATAGACTTTTCATTGAATACAAACTCTGTCTGAACATTTGCTTTTGCTTCTTTCACTCCAGAAATAATAGTGGCATTCGTGCTCGGTGAAATCTCTTTTAAAAATTGTTCACTATCTCCGAATACTATTTTTGAAAATAAAATAATTGATAATATAATTTTAACTATATTCATCTTATGTCTCCTTTGAAATAGAAAAATCTGTTAAAATAATCCCTAATGGATTATTCTCTATTTCCTCTAAAGTTCTAGGTTGCTGTTTATCTAGGGTAAAAATTCCAATTAATTTTTCTTTTAAAATAACCTCTCCATTTTTATTAAAAACTTTTTCCTCCCAACGAATTTGATAAGAGTTTTTTGAACCTGAAATTCTAGTAAATGAACTTATAGCAACATCTCTAGATAAAAAATTTTGAATCATTTCAGTAAATTTTTCTTTTTTAATTAAATCTCGATATTTTTTTTCAGAAAAACTATTTAAGAAAAATAAATTTGTTGTAAAATTTCGTCCTAAAAGAACTCTATCTCTAGGAACACTTCTCATATTTTTTAAAACCTCTTTTAAAAAATAACTTTTAGTTACTTCATCTGGTACATATTTTACTTCGTATGCTGGATTTATAGCTTTCGCATTTCCAGTACTGTCAACTTCAATAACATAAGGTATTAGACTTGATCTAGTGCTTAAATAAAACGTTATTGATAGTGATATACTTAACAAAATTAAAAAAATAAAAGATAAAGATTTCCAAGTATTTATGACTTTTGATTGTTTCATATATATATCCAGAAATTCCTCTTTAGCTTTTTCATAACCAATTTTTTTATCCAAATGTAACTCCCCCTGTTATATTAAAAACATTACTAACTAAGATAGATGCACCTCCTACTATTGCAAGTGCAGCTACAATTTTTATAGCTTTTCCCATCAT